>CAVKDE010000027.1:0-10972 GCA_963654835.1 Duodenibacillus sp.
GCCATTCCTGCACCTTTTTGTCAAAGGTATATTTTTCTGCGTATTTTTCATACATCCAGTTTTCCATAACTGCGCTCGTCGCATCCCATTGGAAGCTGTGAGCAATCATGTTCGCCATATCGGCCGCGCCTTTATAACCATGCTGCATCATGCCTTCAATAAATTTAGGATTAATTGCTTCGCTGCGGAAGATGCGTTTGGCTTCTTCCTGCACGCTGTGCATGGTAACGCTCGTCCTATCGGTGCTGTCGCCACAATAAGAACGCGGCGCGCTGCCTTTAATCGCTCGCACTGCGGCAATCATGCCACCATGGTAAGCGTTATAGTCATCGCTGCTGAGCATATTTGTTTCGTGGTTATCTTCATTTTTAATCGTGATATCCAAACTGCCCATGCGCTTTCTAAACTGCTTAGGCATAAAGACGCCTTTCGTTTTGCCTCCATAGGCGTGCCCACCCCAGCGCACATAAACATCAGCAATATCATCCAGTGTTTCCCAGTTTTTGCTTTCCAAAAGTGCCGCCACACCTGCACCATAAGTTCCCTGGGCATCACCAAAGATGCGGAACGCTGCCTGCCGCCAGGCATCTTCATGTGTCATGCCTTCCTGCTGCTCTAAATCCTTGCTGTCCTCGCGGATATGTTTGCGCACAAAGTTCAGCTCTACATCTTCCTCACGCTCTGCTGCTAGAAGCACTGCCTTATCAAGAAGCTGGATTACGCTAGGCATCGTATCGCGGAACAGGCCGCTGATGCGCGCCGTCACATCAATACGCGGACGCTTGAGTTCCGTCAGCGGAATTACTTCTAAATCATTTACACGCAGGCTGCCGCTTTGCCATACGGGGCGGATACCCATGAGATAGAGGAATTCCGCAATGCACTGGCCATGGCTGCGCATATTGGCCCCGGACCAGAACACCATACCGATATTCTCAGGATAATGCCCTTCTTCCGCAATAAAGCGTTCAATAACCTGATCGCCCAGCGTTTTGCCAAGCTCCCAAGCCGCTGGCGTAGGCAGGCAGCGTGGGTCAACGCCGTAAAAGTTACGTCCTGTCGGCAGTAAATCTGCGCCACCGCTAGAAGGTGCGCCGCTCGGCCCGGGTTCAATATATTCGCCGTCAAAACCGCGCAGCATATTGGTAATTTCCTGCGTTGTCAGCACTAAGTTAGGATAAACTTCATCCACAATATATGCGCACACGCTGCGCAGTTTTCCTTTGCTCTCCTCGCTTGCAGCTTGTACCCACGCAAGCTGCATTGCGCTTGCTAACGCTTCTTTGGCAAAGCCTTGCACTTGCAGCGCACGAATCAGCTCGCGACACTGCTCACCAATTTTATCAATGAGCATACCGTAAGTAATATTCAAAGGCTCATAAATTTGGCTGCTGTTTTCCAAAAGGAAATAATAATCAAAGCCATAAAGCGCACTCACGGCCTGCGTCAGGCTAGGTATTTTACCATTATCCAGACGCATTAACAGCCACAGATAATCCGTCAACTGCTCATCCAGCGGCATCTGTCCTAAAATATGCAGTCCTGTATGCACTTCCATATTCTTCAAATCGGTAATATAGTTATGCAAGTTGCCCACGTATTCACTAAAAGGCCTCTCCGCGTCATAAGGCACTTCGTCCGCAAGGTTCGCCTCTTTCACCTTAGCCAGCACCATTTCTTCCAGCTTAGGCAGGTTTTCCGGCTGCGTGGAAACAAAATGCACGTATTCATCCATGATTTTTTCCAGCTCTTCCAGCTCGTCATAAACGCCAGCGTTGGTCTGTGGCGCAGGCAAGTGTTCAATTAAGCAGGCAGCACCGCGACGCTTCGCCTGAATGCCTTCGCCCGTTATAACAATGTTATAAGGATAGATGTTAGGTAAATCTCCCAGTGCCAAATCAGGGTAGCACGTAGAGTCTAACCCTGCGTTTTTACCCGGCAGCCACTCTAAGTTGCCATGCGTACCAATGTGCGCCACAGCGTCTGCCTGCCACACATCGCGTACCCAACGGTAGAAGGCCAGATATTGGTGCGTAGGTGCAACATAAGGATCGTGATAAATTTTTTCCGGGTCTTCGCCATAACCACGCGGCGGCTGCACCGTTACAAAAATGTTGCCGTTCATCGTGCCCGGGACGAGGATGTCGCCATCATATTCCATTACCGTGCCTGGTGCTTCGCCCCAATCCTTCACCATCTGCTCCTGCACTTTTTTAGCAAACAGCGCAAAAAATGCTTGATAATCGCTGCCTGCAAGCTTATTCGCTGCTGCAATCTGTTTTTCTGTGAGCATGCTGCGATCGTTCGTCGCATTGCTTGTCAGCTCTTTGATAAACGCCTTCGTATCTTCCGGCACATAAGCTACGTTATAACCGCGCTCGCGCATCGCTGCGAGCACGCGGCGGATGCTCTCAATCGTATCTAAACCCACAGCGCTGCCAATATTGGAATTACGCGGCGGATAGTTATGGAAGATAATTGCAATTTTCTTCTCGCTGTTTTGCTTATGGCGCAGCACCGCCCATTTTTTCGCCTTGCTCGCCATACGCTCTACGCGCTCCATATTGGGCAAGTAGCGCACATCATCGTTCTCCAGAATTTTTTTGTGCGCAATCGGCACGCCATGGATAGTGCCGTCAAATTCCGGCAAGGATACGCTGATGGAAACTTCCATCGCGTTCATGCCTTCAAAGCTGTCCTTCCACTCTTCATAAGGTGCAATCGTGGTATAGGCAGCTAAAATAGGCACATTCCACTTTTTAAAATAATCAATAGTGATGCTGCCGCTGCTCGTGAGGGAAAACTTCATGACGTTTAAGAGCACATCAATTGCCGCCACACCATTTTGACAAAAGAACATATCAAACACCTGCGTCAAACTCGGCATCCCCATTTCTTCAATAGGCATTCCGTTGCTAAAGACGCAAATAACATTCATGCCCTCGGCTTCCAGCTTTTCAATTAACGCACTTTGGTAGGTTAAATCGCCCCACACCCATTCATCACGGTAAAATAACACGCCTGCCGTCGGTTTACCAGCGGTGCAAAAATCTTGCTGGTATTCTGCTAAATCCGTATAAACTTTTTGCGCACGCGGGTGATAAATACCGCACCAGTGAATCGGGTCAGGCGCAGGCGCAGTAATTTTTTCGTCAGCAGCAAGCTGCGTCAGATATTGCCACAAATTGAGATAGTTAATCTCCCCGCCGAACATAGAATACTGCTTGATATCCGCCAGCTGCTCCGGCGTAAGCCCTGCAGAAAGTTCGCCCTCCTTGCTGCCGGAAGCATCAATATAAAACGGCAGCTGCAAACGTTTCAGCTCCCGCACCAGGCGCAGCAAAAACGGCGTATCCAACCCTGCGCCCATCCATTTCATAACGACAATAGCAGAAGTTTTCAGCTCTTTTTCCCATTTATATTCCCAATCAGTTTTATCTGTAATCCAGTAACAGGCACAATCCTTGCTGATTTTCTCTTCCTTTTGCAGCTTTTCCATGGTCTGCTGCATCATACCCATGCGGCGAATAACATTCGTCAAAAAAATTATTTTACGCATCGCACTCATACCTCATTAAAAACCACAAATTTTCTTCAGCAAAGCGTCCTTCTCCGCCTTCGCCGTATTATCCACACGCGTTGTTACCTCTAAATTATTGTTCAGCGGGTTGCGCGAAACTTCTACATCTGCGCTATAAGCCTTGCTCAAAAGCTCTTCCGTAAAAACTGCGTCCGGCGCGCCATCGGCAAGCAGCGTACCACCGCCCAAAAGCAGAATGCGGCTGCAATATTTAGCAGCTAAAGAAAGCTCATGCACAACCATCAGCACCGTTTTACCCATCGTCACAAATTCGTGCGCAAAGCGGAAGATTTCTTCCTGATACACCATGTCAAGTCCTGTAGTAGGCTCGTCCAAAAAGAGCAGCGGTGTTTGCTGTGCCAGCACTTTCGCCAGCAGAATGCGCTGCTTTTGTCCGCCAGAAACTTCTGTTACAGGCTTTTCTGCAAGATTCGCCGTGCCTGTATAAGCCATGCATTCCAGCGCCAGCTTTTTATCTGCTTCCGTTTCTTTTTGCCACCACTCCAGATACGGATAGCGTCCTGCCATAACTAAATCACGTCCTGTATAGCCAAAGCCAACTTCTACGTGCTGCTGCAAATAAGCAACCTTGCGCGCCAGCTCGCGCTCCGTATATTCTTCTAACAGCTTGTCATAATAATAGACATCACCGCCCTGCTTAGGCAGCATCCCGCGAATAGTTTTCAACAGCGTACTTTTGCCTGCGCCATTGCAGCCGATAATGCCCACCAGCTCGCCAGTTTGGATGCTAAAGGATAAATCGCTGATAACACGGTATTCGTTATAACCGATAGATAAGTTTTTTACTTCTAATACATTGTTCGTCATCTTTACACCTCATTCATTATATCTGCGTCAAGTTCATCAAAATTGCTTAGAAAAATTGTTTTTGCATACGTCTAAGCAGATATAAGAAATACGGCGTACCCAAAAAGGCCGTCATAATGCCCACGCGCACTTCCGCAGGCGGCATGATAATGCGCCCCAAAGAATCGCAGAACACTAAAAAGGCTGCACCGCCTAAGGCACTGGCAGGCAGCAGCACGCGGTGATCAGGGCCAATCAGCATACGCATCATATGCGGAATGACAAGGCCCACAAAGCCGATATTACCGCTCACGCAAACGCTGGTGGCCGTAGTCATAGCAGATATAAAAAGCAGTCCCATACGGAACTTCGTAACGGACATACCTACAGCCTTGGCTTCCGTTTCACCAAGGACGAGGATGTTTAAATGACGCGCCATGAGCATCATAATCACAATACCGCACAGCACAGGCCCTGCGGCCAAATATACATGCTCCCAGCGACGGTAATCAAGACCGCCCACCATCCAGAACAGATATTGCTGCAATTTCTGCTCGTTCATAAAAGTTAAAATACCGCTCGTCACTGCGCCGAGCAGCATGCCCACAGCAACGCCCGCTAAGAGCAGCGTCATCACCGGAATTTTACCGTTACGCATGGCAAGGAAAACTGTTAAACACACGGCGCACAAACTGCCGCAAAAGGCAAATGCCGGCATGGTAAACATGCTGGCCGAAGCAGCACCTAAAGCAATGGATAAAACTGCACCAGTCGCCGCGCCCGAAGAAATACCGATAAGACCCGGATCAGCCAAAGGATTACTAAAAATACCCTGCATCACCGCGCCGCTTGTTCCCAGTGCCGCACCCACAAGCACGCCCACAAGCATACGCGGCAGGCGGATATACCAGATAACAGCAAGCTGTTCTTTAGTATAATCAGCCGCGCTAAAACCGGGCAGCCCCAGCTGGTGCGCCACCACAGCCACCGCATTACCCAGCGGAATATCAATCTGTCCGAAAGTTAAAGAAAGGCAGGCGATAAATAATAAAATCGCCGCCAAAAGGAAAATAGCCAAGCCACTACGCTTCTTTTTACAAATCATTTACTCACTCCTCAAAAAATTTCCGGATAAACAGCACGAGCAATATTTTCAATAGCGTCTACTATGTGTTGGCTAGATACATAACGATACTTATCGGAAACAAATTTCAACTGCTTATTTTGCACTGCCCTGACATTTTTATACGCAGGGTCATTCATTACGGCATGGGCATAGCCCTGCACATCATTTTTATTGTTATAGTTCCACGTCGGCAAGAGGAAAATATCCGGGTTGATACGCACTACCTGCTCTTTGCTGATGGTCTGTCCTTTGACATTGCCATCACTATTTTCGGTAATGATAGCTGCGCCGTTAATCACGTGCGCCATCGTCAGCATGCTGTCGAGCAAATCCCCTCTCCGCCCCATGGCCGAGGTAAAATTAAAGGCAATCGCTACGCGCTTTTGTGAGGCAGGCACTCTGTTTAAGCGCATCTCTAATGCCTGCAGCTGCACATCCATATTACGCACCATAGCGCGTCCCCTGTCAGCTTCGCCCACAGCGTGCGCAATGCCGATAATCTTGGCGCACATCTCCTTATAATTATGCGGATTGCGGCTCACATAAACAGTCACGCCCAGGCTTTCTAAACTGCTCACAAGCTCAGGCGAAGTAGCCTTGGACACCACCACAAGATCAGGCTGCAACGCAAAAACCGCTTCGGTGTTTTCCTGCACCTTGCAGCCAACAGTATAAAGCTGATCTTTCGTAATAAAGCTAATCCCGCTGTCACCCGCCCAACGGCTAAAACCCACGATACGCTTTAAATCAACTAAATCGGCAAGGATTTCATCCGTACCATAGGTTAAAGATACAATACGCCGTGGTTTTCTCGCAAAATGCAACGTGCGCCCTGCATCATCCACCACGGAATAACTGATATCAGTATTTTTATTTATCGGCTCCAGCGTTTGCGCCTTATCCGTTTTAGCGCAGCCACAAACAAGAAGAGCCATTAACATTATTATTAAGAGAAAAAGTTTTTTCATCATACACCTTTTTCCTTTAATCTGCCTGCCACAAAAATGTTCCACAAGCGTTCCAAAAGATAGGCACTACCTGCAAAACCCACCATAGGCTGCTGACAAATAAAAACTTCATCATTAGCAGGGTAAGCAATGTTGCAATTGGCAAAACTGCACTGCTCCCTGCGGTAGAGCACGGAACTTTCGCTGCTGCTTGCCAAAAGCAGCACATTATCGTACTCTGCCAAGCAGGCAGCAATCGCTGTATCATCTGTGCCAACGCTATAAATAGCATCAGCTGCGTCGCAAAAAACTTCCTGCTCGGGTGGCTGCTGGCAGATAACCGTCAGCTTGCCCATATCCGCCCATTCCGTGCGCAGTGCCTGCGCCAAGCCTAAAGCAACAGTCGGTGCAGCACTCACAATAACTTCGTCAAACCAAATGCTGCCCCACAAAAGGCGTGCTTCGTTCGTTCGGCTTAAAAGGTAAGCACGCTGCCTTGCTGCCTCACTGCGCACAGCTTCAAGCTGCGGCGCAGGCAGCGCAGCGTTAATTTTTTCTATCCACGTCAGCGTACCTTCCACACCGTAAGGCAGTCCGCAGACAAGATACGGCGTGCCATATTTACGTTCCAGATATTTGGCCAGCGGCAAGCCCAGCTCCACATTAGTAACGACGTTCAAACTTGCTGCGCTTACTTTTTTTAGCTCGCTTACGCTGCTGCCACTTCCGGGAGCAGCGAGAACTTCATAACCCGCCAGCGTTAAAATACGTTTAAGCTCAGCAGTATCCGCTGCGCCTTGCAGATAAAAGGGCGTCTGCCCGATAAGGTTAATGCCTAAAGGGTGCGCCGCTTCGGCCTGCTTGGGCAATAACGCGTCAAAAACTTTTTGCCCTGCCTTCACATAGCCTTCCGCAAAACCGCCCACCATACCACCGCAGTCCATGGTCACTACCGGGAAAGGCAGCTGCGCCTTGCGCGCAATACCTGCTAAATCATCACCAATCAGGCTCAGCGAACAGCTGCTTTCCACTAGCAAAAGCTCCGGCTTACGCCCAGCTTTTGTGATGTTTTCCAAAGCTTCTAAAATATTTTGCTCCGCGCCATATACAACAGCCGTGTTATCAGGCTGCGAACCAAAGAAACGCTCGCTCATAGTAAAATCAGCGCGTTCCAAATAGCGCAGTGCATAAAAATAGCACCACAAAGGCCCGTTCACTAAAATCTCGCTGTGCGGTATGCCCGCTACGAAAGCACCTGCACCCGTCAGCGCACAAGTATCCACACGGTGGCAGATATCGCCCCAATTAGCCTGCTTAGACATAGCTCATACCTCCCTTTAAACGGCTGCACAAGCAGCGGCAGATTCCCTGCATAAATTCAAGCTCGCCGGTAATACCCACAATTGGCAGCATGGGCAGGAAAATCTGCTTCACGTCTTTATTTTGCAATTCATGCGTTGTCAGTACCACGTCTGCCTGCTGCATGAGCTTTTCGCCTTCCGCTGTATTATAAAGTGGTACATCGCCTGCGCACGCGCGCACTGCGCCTAGCATTTCCTCACGCTCTTTATCTGTATAAGCGTCTAAAATAACAATGCCCATTAAATCTAACTTCAAAAGGCGAATGGTCTGCATCACCGTACTTGGCTGAAAATATTTCAGCAGGCGGCCAATGCACAGCACTGTTTTCTTGCTTTGTGTAATAGGCAAAAATTTTGCTACCTGCTTTTTCAGGCGTGCTTCTTCCAGCTCCAGCACCTCGCCCGCAGCTTCGCTGCGTCCTAACAGGCTGCCCATTTTCGTAATCCATTCCAGCGTCTGCGCCAAACCCACAGGATAAACGTCAGGCAGATATTTCAGGCCATATTCATCGCGCAGCTGGCAAGCGATAGCATCCAACTCCTTATAAATATGCCCGCGTCCGCCCAGCACAATCACAGCTTCTGCTGCTGCCACCTGTGGCAGCGCGTCAAAATCCATATAACCGGGAAACTGCCCCAAAACTTTAATGCCCAGCTCCGCCAAAAGGCGCGTCACCTCCGTGGCATATGGTCCCCACGGGCCACCGTTATCGCCTAAAAGCACTACGCTGCGCGGTACTTTGGCGCAAGGGCGCACAAAACGCTCCAAAAGCTGACGCGTGATGGCAAAATAGCCTTCGTAATATTCTCCGTCCAAAAAGCCGCAGCAATCCACCGTCAGCACAGGGATGTTATATTCTGCCTCCACCTCACGCGCTACGGAAGCCACATCATCGCCAATAACGCCTGCCACGCAGGAATTAGCAATGACAAGGCATTTAGGCTGATAGGTGCTAAGCGCAAAACGAATGCACTTCGTCAGGCGTTCCACACCGCCAAAGATAGCATCCTTTTCCTGCATCTGCGTGCTTAATAGCGGTACGGAGGCGCGTTCTTCCCTGCGTCCGTCTGCCAGCGTGCGATACTGAGCGTTTATATCCATCGTGCGCGCAACGTGCGCACACGCGCGCGGGCTGTGGAACACAACAACAACGCCTGTCATATACGCCACAGCGCGCCACACGCCCGGCATACTACAGCTGCAGCTTTTACGGCTGTTGATAAAACGCTTCGTTTTAATTGCCATATTCCGCCACCAGCTTTTCTAATTCTTCAAAAGTCATTGGTGTAGGCACAGCTAAATTTTCATTAGCAATAATATCCTTGCTTAATTTGCGGTAAACATCAGCCTGCGCGCTCTCCGGTGCATATTGCAGCACTGTCTGGCGATTGTTTTCCGCCTTGTTCACCACTACATCACGCGGAATAAACGCAATGAGCTGCGTATTTAGGCGTTTGGCGAACTCTTCTAACAGCTCGCGCTCGTTCGGCGTATTACGGCTGTTGCCGATGATGCCGCCCAGGCGCACGCCGCCGCGCAGAGCAAAACGCTTCACGCCCTTGGCAATATTGTTCGCCGCGTAAAGGCTCATGAGTTCACCGGAAGAAACAATATAAATATCCGTCGCATAGCCTTCGCGAATCGGCACCGCAAAACCACCGCAAACAACATCACCCAAAACATCATATAAAATTAAATCTTCATCCGTAATCACATCAAGAGATTTGAGCTTTTCCAAGGCCACGATAATGCCACGGCCGGCGCAGCCTACGCCGGGCTCCGGGCCACCAGCTTCCACACATTTGATGCCGTTGTAACCCGTATGCACGATATCCTCCGCAAGCACGTCGTCCTCTTTATCGCGCACCATGTCAAGAACAGTCTGGCGGCAGATATGGCCTAACAAAAGGCGGGTAGAATCATTTTTCGGATCGCAGCCAATCTGGCACACCTTCAAGCCAGCCTCGCTGAACGCCGCCGAAAGGTTGGACGCCGTTGTAGATTTTCCAATACCACCCTTACCATATAAAGCAATCTTTTTCATGCAAAAACCTCCGCTTCTTCTTAAAAATCTTCTATATAACTTTCTAGGAAAATGTGATATAATTTACTAGATGAAATCGTTTAATATAATGTATTTCATTTTAAGGCATATACTAAGTGTATAGTCAAGCTAAAGAGGAAAATATATGACAAAAAACAGCAAACAAAATTATTTCACGGCTGGCGAACTCGCCAGCATGTTTAACATATCCAAACAATCCCTGCTCTACTACGACAAAGTACATCTGCTCTCTCCTGATTATATCAGCGAAAACGGTTATCGTCACTATAGCGTGCAGCAATTTTTGGACTTAGAAATTATCGTCAACCTGCGCGCCTTAGATATCAGCATTGCCAATATCAAAGAATATCTTACGCATCGCAGCAAAGCGCATTTTCTGGAAATGCTGCAAGAAAAAACGCAGGAATGCGAAGCCATCATCCGCAAAAACCAGGAGGTTATCAATACTATTGAACGCATTGATAATTTCATCGCTAAAAATGATCAGCTCGTCTGTCACGAGATTACGCTCTCCTGGCGACATGAGCACCTCTTGCGCGTTACCACGCTCAGCGATACAGATGATGCTAAAAAGCGCATCACTAAATTTGCCAAACACACGCAAAAGCAGGCGCATAATAAAGGCACACTGCCTAACCATACAGGCTGGAGCATGGATCAGGAAACATTTTTTGTGAAGCAGAACTTTTTCCGTTCCACCGCCTTTTTCTCCTGTGCCAAAAACGCACCTAACCACCAGAAAGCCATGAAGAAAATTTTGCCTGCCGGGTTATATCTGGAAATTGTTTTTTCCGGTACGTTTTACAAAAATGGCAGCAGTCTTGTAGCGCGTATCCAAAAATTTTTGCAGGCTAATGAGCTGAACCCTGTGGGAAATGTTTACGTTCTCCCGCTAGAAAACCACTGGTTTTCCGAGGACAGTGCCAATTACCTCAACAAAATTTTTATGCGTGTAGAACCAAAAAAGCCGCAGGTAGATTGAACTACTTATTTAAAGTGCAGAAGCACCGTGCATCAGAACACGGTGCTTCTGCACTTTTTTATTTTAAATTTTTTGAGTAGGTGCTGCAGCACTGCCTTGGCAG
>CAVKDE010000028.1:0-7281 GCA_963654835.1 Duodenibacillus sp.
CCTATATACCCAACAATACCACACATAATACGAAAAACCTCCTTTAGGCGCGTCCTATAAGGCATTGTCTGCTTCACCAAGGCTCCTAGACGTGCAGGTAAGCACGCCGTCGTCGCCATTGGCTCGCATCTAATACCTTCTAGAACGCGTGTTTAAAATTTTTTCGTCCTTTCTGCTACCAGAATTTTATCTCCCCCGTTACCGAAGGTCTTTGTATCCGGCTTGCGGCACGCAGCTAACCGTGAGGCATCCGCTGACTAATCGACAACCTCATTCCTCGTCCACCGCTTTCGCGGTACATGCGCTTTGAATCACTAGCCTGCTACGTTAGCAGCGCAAGCGAAGCTCTGCTGCTTTTCCCCTAGACAGACAATATGCCACGCAGGCGGACTTCTCCCACGTGGCACATCATTGTGACTGTATTCATTTTACAATAAGTTGACTGATTGGTCAAGCGAACCAATCGTGAACTTTCTTGCTATGCTTTTTAATAAAAGACGAACTAGAAAGTATTAGATGCGAAGAGTGGCGACGACGGCGTACAATTAGTACTCCTAGGAGCCACGATGAAGCAGATAATGCTTTATCGTTCGTCTTAGCCTTATGCGAGTTCTTTTGTTACAACATCAGCTATAGCGCTCGCAATCTGTTCTAAACGCTCCTGCTTCGGCCCTTCTGCCATAATGCGGATTAAAGGCTCCGTACCGGAAGCACGCACCAGAATCTGACCGTTTTCGCCCAGCTCATCCTGATATTTTTTTATAACTTCCTGGATAGCAGCGTTCTCCTGCCAACCGTTTTTATTTTTTACGCGCACGTTCAAAAGTACCTGCGGGAATTTCGTCATTACGGAGCTCATTTCCGAAAGTGATTTATTGTTCTTCACCATCGCGCAGAGCAGCTGCACAGCAGTTAAAATGCCATCACCGGTTTTAGCAAACTCAGAGAAAATAATATGGCCGGATTGCTCACCGCCGATAGAATAATTATGCTTGAGCATTTCTTCCAGCACATAACGATCACCAACGGAAGTCTTCACCGTTTGGCCGCCGTGAGCCTTCATAGCCTGATGCAGACCGACATTACTCATAACCGTAGTAACCAGCATATTATCTTTCAGCTTACCGCGTTTCATCAGTTCCAGCGCGCAGATAAGCATAATCTGGTCGCCATCAAGTGCTTCACCATTTTCATCAACAACTAAGCAGCGGTCAGCATCGCCGTCGTTAGCCACGCCCACATGCGCACCAACTTCTACAACCTTCTTCTGCAGTGCCTCAAGATGGGTAGAACCACAGCCATTATTGATATTGATGCCGTTAGGCTCGTTGAAAATTGCTACTACTTCTGCACCTAAGCTGCGCAAAATAACAGGAGCAATCTCACTGTTGGCACCATTAGAGCAATCCATAACAATTTTCAGGCCATTAAGTTTAGCATAAGCTGTGCTGATAATATGTTTGATATACAGCTCAGACAGATTTTTTTCATACACAATCTGGCCTACGCTGCTGCCACGGGCAGCTTCGTTATAATCAATAGGTGCAGAGACAATAGCAGCAATTTCATCTTCCACCGCATCAGGCAGCTTATGGCCTGTCTGGGAGAAAAATTTAATACCGTTATCTTCAAACGGATTATGGGATGCAGAAATTACTACGCCGGCATTAGCCTTAACCTCGCTAGTGAGGAAGGATACTGCGGGAGTAGGCATAACGCCCAAAAGATGCGCATTACCGCCAGCACTGCAAATACCTGCTGCTAACGCACTTTCAAGCATCTGACCGCTGCGACGGGTATCCCTGCCAATAATAATCTTAGGGCACGCAACCTCGCGACCAAAATATTTTGCCGCTGCATAACCCAGCTTAAACGCCAGCTCCGGCGTAAGTTCTACGTTCGCTACACCGCGAACACCATCAGTACCAAATAATCTTGCCATTTATAAAAACCTCCCTAATGTATTACAAACTTTTAGAAAATAAAGTAAGCAATTATAATATCGTGGCGCGAATAAAAATTTACGTCAAAAATTTTTCCTGAGCAAAACGATATTTAATTGCGTTACTGCTCTTTAAACTTTAATTTATTTAATTGGCTTAAATCTCTTCATAATCGCGCGCGCCACATGATACCCATCCAGCGCCGCACTCATAATGCCACCGGCATAGCCCGCACCTTCGCCGCACGGATACAGCAAATCATGCGTCACAGACACAAAGCTCTGCCTGTCACGCTCAATGCGCACAGGTGCAGAAGTTCTTGTTTCTACACCCGTCAAAAGTGCACCACCATCAGCGTAGCCGTTAAGCTTACGTCCGAAGCTTTCAATGCCTAAACGCAGCGTTTCCGTAACGTAACCAGGCAGCACTGCATCCAAGCTACACGCTTTCAGCCCAGGGCGATACGTCCCCGCTACCAACGATTGCAAAGCAGGCATACTGCGCTTCAAAAAGCTGTCCAAATTCTGCGCAGGCGCGTAATAATTACTGCCTGCTGCAGAGAACGCCAAACGTTCATATTGTCGCTGAAACTCCACTCCGGCAAGCGCGCCCTCGCCAAAATCACGGCTATCCACATTCACCACCAGAGCGCTGTTCGCCACACCGCTGTCACGCTTGAACATACTCATGCCATTAACAACAACGCCACCACTTTCGGAAGCAGCAGCTACCACCTGCCCGCCCGGGCACATACAGAAGGAGTACGCCGTCCGCGCCTTATCCGGCGTGTGGTACACAAGAGCGTAATCCGCAGCACCTAAAAGGTGATGCCCGGCAAACGTGCCATACTGCGCCCTGTCAATCAGCTCCTGCGGATGTTCAATGCGCACACCAATCGCAAAAGGCTTGCTCACAATACTCACGCCGCGCTTAGCCAGCATCGCATAAGTATCACGCGCACTATGGCCGCACGCCAGCACCACAGCTCCGGCAGCAATTTTTTCGCCGCTATCTAGCACCACGCCGCGCACAGCACCGTTTTCAATCACAAAATCGCTCACGCACGCCTGGTAGCGCACGCTTCCGCCAAGCGCACAAATACGCTTGCTCAAGCCTGTTACCATCGCCCGCAGCTTATCCGTGCCCACGTGAGGCTTGTGTTCATACAAAATATTCTCCGGCGCACCTGCATCTACAAACAGCTGCAAAATCTCCGCCATTTTAGGGTCATTTACGCGCGTAGTGAGTTTACCATCAGAAAACGTGCCTGCACCGCCCTCACCAAACTGTACGTTCGAGGCGGGGTCGAACTCGCCCGTCTGCCAAAAACGCTGCACATCCTGCACGCGTTCAGCCACAGGCTTGCCACGCTCGAGCAGCAGCGGTGCGTATCCATATTCAGCCAGCTGCAGCGCAGCTAAGAGACCCGCAGGTCCTGCACCGATAACTACAGGCGGTGCGCTCATCGGCAATGTGCCAAGCGTCAGCATAGGAGCAGGAAGTTCTTCATATTTCGTTATATCTCTATCCGCCAAAAGACGCTTCGCCTGCCTGCTGCTCGCGTCAACTTCTGCCAGCACGTGATAGTTTAAGCAGACATCACTCTTTTTACGTGCGTCCACAGCCTTGCGCAAAATCTGCACGTTCCCCAGCATTTCCCGGGGAATACCCGCCTTTTTACACACCGCCTGCTCTAAGCTCTGCTCATGCAGCAGGCTGATACGCACATTATTTATTTTCAGCTTCATCTATTAATTTTGCCTTTCTACAGAAATTCTAATCTGCACTGTGCGCACCTCCGGAATAACCTTCTCCGGTAAATCCAGCTCTGCTGCCAAAATCTGGCTGCCGCTCAGCTGGCTGATGTTCACAGGCTTCGTCTTAATCTCCTTCAAATCCTTCAGCACAGAAGGTGGAGCAGTAATACGAATGCTTTCAGGTAAAATTTCTGTTTTGCTCACCACAACACCATCAGGCAGGCTGCCGCTCATCACCAGTTTTACAGGCACATGTGTGCTCAGCATCTGGTTAACCATCGTTGCCTGCACCATAACGCGTTCAGGGATAATTTTCATATTAGGGATATCATAACCATCATCGCTCACCGCCACCAGCTCGCTTTCCGTCTGGAAGCTGCCTGTATGATCTGTAACGTCAATAGGAGCTACAACCTTATTCACTTTATCAATGCGGTGCGTTGCTCCGCGCAGCGTATCCTCTTCCGGTGTAATCGTACTGCTGCCAATCGTCATATCACTAGACACTGCACCCACAATACGCGTCGTTACAGGTACCTTCTTCTCGCTCACGGTATCCACATAGATAGAAATTTCCTTCGGCGTTACGCTAACCACCTCACCACCCTGAAAAGTAACGGTAATCGGCAAGTTCTGCTGGCCTTCCGTAACATTCTTCAAATTGACGGAAGCACTAATCTGGCTGTCTAAATTATCCGCACTCACCTGCGTGCGTGAACCACGCACTTTTACAAGAATTTTATCAGGCGCATTAAACACCATCATATTCTGCGGCAGATTAGCCTGCTGCAGGCGCACCTCTACGCTGCGCTCCACAATGGGGTTTTGGTCAGTCATAACATAAACCCATAAGCCGCACGCTACCAAAAGGCAGATAATGCGGGCAAATAAATTTTCTTTTCGTGCCAGTCGTTGTAAGAATCTCATTTCTTTTCACCGCCCAACAAACCCCTGATTTTATCAACAAGGGAATTTTTCACAGCTGCGTGCGGTTTGAAAATCGCATTACGCAAAATATCCTTCACATCGTCCACAGTCAGATAACGCATCAGCTCACCATTACGGGCGATAGAAATCGTACCTGTTTCCTCACTGACAACAAGTACCATCGCATCTGATTGCTCGCTCATGCCAATCGCTGCACGGTGACGCGTGCCTAGCTCCTGGCTCAGGTTACGGTTTTCCGTAAGCGGCAGCAGGCAGCAGGCAGCAACAATGCGGTTGCCGCGAATCACAATTGCGCCATCATGCAAAGGCGTATCCTTCACAAAAATGTTTTGGATAAGGCCGCTGCTCACAAGGCCATCTACAGGCACACCGGTTTCAATGCGCTCCACAAGACCTGTAGCACGTTCAAAGACCATGAGCGCGCCTACCTTGTTTTTGCTCATTACCTTTGTCGCGTGTGCCACAGCATCGAGCATTTCTTCTAATTCCTGCTCATCCAGCTCGCTGCTCTTATGGAACAGCTTGCCACGACCAATCTGCTCCAGCGCACGGCGCAGCTCCGGCTGAAAAACAACAGGCAGGGCAACCATAATCACCGTCATGCTCTTTTCTAACAGCCAGCTGATAACATGCAGGTTCAGCCAGCGGCAGATAATCATAAAAATTACCAGCACCATGAGGCCTTTACCCAGCGTAGCAGCGCGAGTATTTTTCAGCATCAGATATAAGCGATACAGAAAATATGCCACGACACCAATATCGAGGATATCCAGTACGCTAATTGTTGACAGCAAGCCTTGTAGCTGAACTATCATGTTTTTCACCTACTTTTTATAAAATCTAACTATAGCCTACGTCAAATCACCTAGAAGTGCTCAGATACAAGTAACGGCGACGACGGCGTACATATCAGTACTCCTAAAACTGTTACTCAACAGATGAGGCTTATAGGCAATTACTAAAATATTCGCCAAATCGTCTAGAAGTGCTCAGATACAAGTAACGGCGACGACGGCGTACGTCTTAGTACTCCTAGGAGCCGTTACGCAGTAGATGAGTGCTTATAGGCGATTAGTAAATTAGTCCATCTTCAATATAGCCATGAAAGCTTCTTGCGGCAGCTCTACACTACCAACCTGCTTCATACGCTTCTTGCCTTCCTTCTGCTTCTCCAGCAGCTTGCGCTTACGGCTGATATCGCCACCATAGCACTTCGCCAGCACATCCTTACGCATCGCGCGCACGTTCTCGCGGGCGATAACCTTGTTGCCAATTGCTGCCTGCACAGGAATTTCAAACATCTGGCGCGGAATCAGGCTGCGCAGCTTTTCTACCAGCTGACGGCCACGCACGGTAGCACTTTCCTTATGCACAATCGCAGAAAGAGCATCGACAGGATCACCATTTAAAAGAATATCCACCTTCACCAGATCAGAATAGCGGTAACCGCTCAGCTCATAATCCAGCGATGCGTAACCGCGCGTTGCTGATTTTAATCTATCAAAGTAGTCAAAAATAATCTCACTCAAAGGCAGCGCATAGTGAATCATCACGCGCGTATCATCAAGATAAGTCATGTTATCGTATTCGCCGCGTTTTTCCTGGCTAAGCTCCATAACTGCACCTACATAATCTTTAGGTACAATAATTGTCGCATTCACATAAGGCTCTTCCACGTGATCAATCACCGTCGGATCAGGGAAGAGTGAAGGATTATCCACCATCTCTACATCGCCGTTCGTGCGGAACACCTCGTAAATTACGTTCGGTGCAGTAGTAATCAGGCTCAGGTTATATTCACGCTCCAAGCGTTCTTTGATAACATCCATGTGAAGTAAGCCCAAAAAGCCGCAGCGGAAGCCAAAGCCAAGCGCAGTAGAAGTTTCCGGTTCAAACACCAGCGAAGCATCGTTCAATTGCAGTTTTTCCAGTGCGTCACGCAAATTGTCGTAATCAGAGTTTTCCACTGGGTACAAACCGCAATACACCATCGGCGTAGCCTTGCGGTAACCAGGCAGTGCCTTCTCCGCAGGTTTGTTCGCATCGGTAACAGTGTCACCAACACGCGCGTCCTTCACATTTTTAATGCTCGCTGCAAAAAAGCCTACCTGGCCTTCTTCCAGCTCGTCTACATTTACAATACCAGGTTTAAAATAACCCACTTCGGTAACATCAAACTCCGCACCTGTTGCCATCATGCGGATTTTCATGCCCTTGCGCAAACGTCCTTCCATAATGCGCACGTAAAGCACTACGCCTTTATAAGCATCAAATTTGGAATCAAAAACGAGTGCCTTTAGCGGAGCTTCACTGCTGCCTGCGGGAGCAGGCACACGCGCCACAATCGCTTCTAAAACATCCTCAATGCCAAGGCCAGTTTTTGCACTGCACAGCACTGCATCCGAAGCGTCGATCCCGATAACATCTTCAATTTCCTTCTTCACATGCTCAGGATCAGCACTCGGCAAATCAATTTTGTTGATAACGGGAATAATTTCCAAATCATTATCTAAGGCCAGATAAACATTCGCCAGCGTCTGCGCCTCAATGCCCTGCGTTGCGTCAATAACAAGCAGCGCACCCTCGCACGCCGCCAAAGCACGCGAAACTTCATAAGTAAAATCCACATGACC
>CAVKDE010000028.1:7291-10868 GCA_963654835.1 Duodenibacillus sp.
AATAAAATTTAACATATATTCCTCGCCATTACGCGCCTTGTACACACTGCGCACAGCCTGCGCTTTAATAGTGATACCGCGCTCGCGTTCCAAATCCATGGAATCTAAAATTTGATCCTCCATCTCGCGTTTTGTCAATGTTCCTGTATATTCAATCAATCTGTCAGCCAGGGTCGACTTGCCATGATCTATATGGGCAATAATAGAAAAGTTACGAATATGGTCTTGCTCAATCATGTATGCTCTCTTGCTCCTTCATTGAAAATAATTTATTAGTAATATTTATTATACCATTCTAACACGAACGCTGTAAACTAAAAAAGGACTGTTCCACCAAAACTTCACCACTTGGCGAGGTGTTAGCGTTACAGTCCTATGCGTGCAGCAAGCAAAGCTTGTCACTTCAATTTTTCTTCGCACTCCACTACTTTATAGTAGTTGTCAATTTTCCAGTTCAACTTATCTAAGGTTTCCTGCATCTGCGCCATGCGCTCCATAAGCTTTGCGCGTTCTTCAATCAAAAGCTCTTTGCGTGCTGCGCGCGTGTGCTCACCCTGCTGGAACAGCTCTACATATTCAATCAGGCTTTCTACCGAAAGACCTGCGTTACGCATACACTTAGCAAACTGCACCCAGCCGCAATCCTTCTCGCTGTAATCGCGGATACCGCTCTCATTGCGCGTTACAGGCGGGATCAGGCCAATACGCTCGTAGTAACGCAGCGTATCTGCTGTAATATCATATAATTTACTAACCTCGTTAATCTTCATGCCAACAACCTCCATTGTCAGATGTTCATCATTTGAGCTTATTGTAACATTTAGAGCCTGCTCCAAGTCAAGAGGAAAAGCCTCCAAATGCAAAAAAACCTGCCCTTTACAGAGCAGGTCAGCTTGTTAAGATTAACCCAAAGCGTTAATTTTCTTTGCAAGTCTGGATTTTTTGCGAGCTGCAGCATTCTTATGGATAATGCCTTTGCGAGCTGCTTTATCGAGCAAACCGGAAGCAGTAGCCATAGTAGCTTGAGCGTCTTCTTTAGCACCGTTAGCAGCCAAAGCTTCTACTTTGCGAGCTGCATTACGCAGAGCTGCTTTAATCGGAGCGTTTTTAGCACGACGTTCTGCGTCGGTCTTTACACTGCGGATGGAAGATTTAATGTTCGGCAACGAATTTCACCTCCTGAATATTCTTGTACTGCAATATTCTACCACAACAGGGCGGAATATGCAAGTAGTTTAACAAAATTTGTCTATTATTCTACAGTAACACTCTTAGCCAGATTACGCGGTTTATCCACATCCAGGCCTTTAGCGATACTTACATAATAACCCATGAGCTGCAGCGGGATAACTGCCAGGCTCGTCATAAAATGTTCATCAGTTTTAGGAATATACACAGTGAAAGCTGCTGTGTCCTCAATATTATAATTGCCATAAGTCGTAAGGCCCATGAGATAAGCACCACGGCTCTTGCACTCCACCATGTTGCTCACAGTTTTTTCGTACAAATCGCTCTGCGTCAGAACGCCGATAACCAGTGTGCCATCTTCAATCAGGCTGATTGTGCCATGCTTCAATTCGCCCGCAGCATAAGCCTCGCTGTGGATGTAGGAAATCTCCTTCATCTTCAAGCTGCCTTCAAGGCTTACGGCATAATCCAAACCGCGGCCGATGAAGAAAATATCCTTCGCATTAACCTGTTTAGCAGCAAACCATTGGATGCGTTCTTTATCCTCAATAATTTTTTGGATTTTATCAGGCAGGGCAGTAAGCTCTTTGAGCAGTTCAGCATATTTTGCATCATCCATTACGCCACGCACTTTAGCAAACTGAATTGCCAGGCAGTAAGCAGCAATCAGCTGGGTGCTATAAGCCTTCGTCGTAGCAACAGCAATCTCCGGCCCGGCCAATGTATAGAACACGCTGTCTGCCTCACGTGCGATAGAGCTGCCTACAACATTGACAATGCCTAAAGTCTTGATACCTTTTTCTTTAGCCAGGCGCAAGGCAGCAAGGCTGTCCGCCGTTTCGCCGCTCTGGCTGACAATAATTACCAGCTCGTTTTTAGAAAGCAGCGGTTTACGATATCTGAATTCAGAAGCCAATTCCGTGCGTACAGGAATCTGCGCCAAATCTTCAATAACATATTGCGCTGCTACGCCCACATGATAAGCACTGCCGCAGGCCACAATGCAGATCTGGTCGATATTTTTAATATCCTCATCGCTGATGCCCACAGAGCTTAAATCCAGCTTGCCCTCAGCCATTACAGAGTTCAAAGTATCGCGGACAGCGCGAGGCTGCTCATGAATTTCCTTCATCATGAAATGCTCAAAGCCAGCCTTTTCCGCAGCCTCTGCATCCCATTTAATTTCTGTAAGCTGCTTTTCAATAGGCTCTTCATCCAGATTAAAGAAAGAAACTTCGCCGTTAGCCAGACGTGCCATCTCCAAATTACCAATGTAATAAACCTTGCGGGTATATTTCAAAATAGCAGGAACATCGCTCGCAACATAGCATTCGCCATCAGCCACACCAATAATCATAGGGCTGTCTTTGCGCGCAACATAAATTTCACCAGGATAATCCTTAAACATCACTGCCAGCGCATAAGAGCCGCGGATACGTACCATCGCATGGCTCAAAGCATCGGTAGGAGTATGATCATATTTTTTATAGTAATAATCAATCAGCTTAACAGCAACCTCGGTATCCGTCTGGGAATAGAAAGTATAGCCGTTATGCAAAAGCTTTTCTTTCAGCTCCTGATAGTTTTCAATAATACCGTTATGCACAGCAACAACATTGCCATCTGCACTTACATGCGGATGCGCGTTCGTTTCTGAAGGCTCGCCATGCGTTGCCCAGCGCGTATGACCAATACCGCAGGTACCAACAAGGCTCTGCCCGCCATTAGTTTTAGCGTACAACGCCTTCAAGCGACCTTTAGCCTTCACAATCTGCACAGGTACTTCACCATCGCGCACAGCAAGGCCGGCGGAATCATAACCACGATATTCTAATTTAGAAAGGCCGTCCAGCAAAATCGGCGCAGCCTGCTCTTTACCACAAAATCCTACAATACCACACATAAATTTTTCCTCTTTTTTCTCTAAAATATTTAAGCTTTAAGCTTCAAAACCATTAGGGTTCTTCTTCTGCCAGTTCCAGGAATCACGGCACATATCCTCAATGCCGTATTCCGCCTTCCAGCCAAGTTTATCATACGCCTTAGAAGGATCAGAATAGCAGGCAGCAATATCCCCTGCACGACGTGGAGCGATAACATAGGGAATCTTCACCCCGGTAGCTTTCTCAAAGGCTTTTACTAAATCCAGCACAGAATAACCAATGCCGGTACCAAGATTATACACCTCTACGCCGCATTTGTCAGCTATTGCCTTTAATGCCTTCACATGACCACGCGCCAAATCCACAACGTGGATGTAATCACGCACGCCAGTTCCGTCAGGTGTGTTATAATCATCGCCAAAAACATTGAGATGATCTAATCTTCCCACTGCTACCTGCGTAATATAAGGCATTAAATTGTTGGGCACACCATTAGGGTTTTCGCC
>CAVKDE010000029.1:0-10797 GCA_963654835.1 Duodenibacillus sp.
GAATTGTACCGTGTCTGCTTTTTTTATACATTAAGCGTCTAGTATACTAGATAAAAAGCGTAAGGCGTGGGGCGCGGAAGGGAGGAAACATGAAGTTAAAAGCAAAATATGGGCGCGTATGGCTTGTCGGTTTCATTGATAGCTGCATCGTCAATTGCTGTTTCGGCGATGACGACGAAGTTTACAAGGTTTGGGACACTGTTCGCGACAAGCTGGAAGCAAAAGAACCGCTGACTAGCGAAGAGCGCAAGATGGTTAAATGCCACTTGTATGAAGTGTCGAGAGAAGGCTCGCCGGTTTTTAGCGAGCGGGAGCGCACAAAAATGTATAACATAGCATCGCTTCTGGACAGATGGGCGTGAGCTTCAAGCCTGACACTCCGGAGACACGCAAACAGTTCAACCGCCTGGCACGTGAGCAGATGAAGCTCCGTCTGCTTGCTGATATCCGCGCTGACCTGATGGTCTGTGAGCTGGAAGGCTGGGATAAGCTGGAGTATCTAGACGAATTGCTTACGATGATGCAGGAGCTTAGACGGCGTAAGGCGTAGGGCGCGGCGGAACGTAAATAGCGGAATGTGGCGTTGGTGCGAAGAGAGGGGGTGAGGCAAGATGGCAAAGGCAAAAGAAAAACAGGCAACTGTGAGAAATATTCCTCGTAGGGAGCTGTATCCGACTGGTGAAGCTGAATTTCTGTTGTGTTGTGGTCCAACGTTCCTTCAGGAAGAAATGGATGCAGGTCGTTTGGGTTATGTATTGCGTAACAAACGCAGATATATTCCACAGTTTGCTATTGATGAATATGTACGCAGTTTATGCGTGAAAGGGTGAGAGTATTGAAAATTGTAAAAATGTTTTGCGGCGTGGCTGCGCTGCTGGCTCTATTGATTTTCTTGACAGGCGCAGGCGGGCAAAAATATGCGGTAGAGCACCGCACACACATTGTACAGGTGCGCGAGAACTTGTTTAGCGTAGCTGCTAAATACGCACCGGAGCAGAACAAAACTGATGATCTGCGTGAGCTTGTATACGACATCCGGCAGGCGAGCGGGATAAAGGGCGATGTGATTTACCCTGGGCAGGTGCTGACAATTCCGCTGGCGCGCAAGGTGGAGAAGTGATGGCGGTGGAATCTGTTCAATGGCAAAGAAAAAGGCTTGCATCCTCCCACAGATACAAGCCTTATCCCTAAGAAAGGGATCGAACGATTTCGTATGTTATTATACATGATTCATATTGAATTAGCAATAGGAGAAGCATATGAGGCATAGCATAAATGATAAAAAGCAAGTGCCTGCACCTGAAAAGCAGGAGCGGCGCTGCGAGGTGTGCGGGCGTCGGAGTAAAAATTATTACTCTGAAGAAGACGGCTTAGGCCGTGCGTATTATTGTGTTTGCTCCCGCTGTATGGTGGAGCGTGGCGATGCTGATGCAGTAAAGTTGGCACGCGGAAGAATGAAAAAAAGATAAGGAGTGGGAAATTTGAGCAGCTTAACACGAAAACATAAGCGCAATATTGCATTTCACTGCGCTAAGCAGGGAATTGCACCTGCAACGCTGATAGCGGAATCAGCCGCACGCGAGCTTCACGTAACGAAAGAAGCTGCCGCAAATACAATGGAAGTGCTGCTGCAGGCGATGAGCCTTGTTGTAGAGTTTGATTTTGGCAAATTACATTCTAAAAGCACACGTCTGGAAGTATTGGCGCAGCGTTTGTATGAGCGTAGTATTCAAGTAAAGAAACGCCAGCTTAATGAAGCGGAAAGCGAAACCTGTCAAAAGTTTGCTGGTGCGGTGATGGAGATATGGGAAAAAGAGGAGGCAAAGAAAAATGGACTTTGAAAATGATATTTGCCATGGTGTGCATTTGAAGTTTGGCCCTTTACCTTGTGGCATGACCTGGGATTTTGAATTTGCACGCTGGGGCAGTTGGCCAAACGCTATTATCTGGCAAGATTATGCGAACGCTAATGCCCACAGAAGTGAAGTGTGCAGAGTGCCAACATTCGCTGTGCATCGCAAGAGATATAAATTAGCTAGATAAAAATAATACGTTCCGCTACAGGTCGCAACCCGCTGGCCGTAGCTTCTGCCGGTATATATACAAGCAATGGCGCAGAAAAGAAGTATATTTCACGGCGGCCTGCGGCGTGTAGCGGAGCGGTGGATAGATAAAGGAACAAGAGATGGAACAAGAAATGGTGAGTAAAGCGGTTGCTTCAACTAAAACAGCTACCAAAACAAGCCGTAGCCAAAAATTGAAGGAGAAATACAAAAAAAGTGGGCTGTGTGTTGATTGTGGCAAACCTTGCAGCAAGAAAAAAGATGGTACTCTCTTCACTCGCTGCAAGGAGTGTTTGGAAAAGCATAGGGTTGGCAACAACGCAAGTTATGCAAAATATCACGGTAGAATATCTGGCAGGAGGCGTGTTACTGTTGAGTGGCGCTTTTGTTATGGCACTCATGGTGAACCTCAAAAAATCCCGCCTGCAAAATGTCCGGAATGTGGAGTAAGAACCTGCGCTGATTATTGGTTTTGCCCTTGGTGTGGTGCATCATTGGAAGGAGTTGAATTTGATGAACAAAGAGAACATTAGACATATTATGTTTATTCAAAACCGTTTGAATGAGCGTGACAAGTTAGAACAGCTTGCAGAAGAATGCAGCGAGCTTGGCAAGGCATCTTTAAAGCTCATCAGAGCAAAGGGAATCAGCGGTAATCCTACGCCTACTAGCGTAGCGAAGGCAGAAGCTGATTTGAAAGAAGAAGCTTTAGATGTTTTAGCTTGCCTGCTGGTGTGCGGTTATGACCTTAACGCTTTATGTAGTGAAGTGGTGCATGATAATGTTAAATGGGCACGCTGGGCAGAGAGAATTAAAAAGCTGAAGCGGGGAGCAAAGGAGCTGATGTAAATGATTATTACGATTAAAGGTATTGATAAAAATGTCAATGAGTGCGTAAATAAAGCACAGATTGCCATTAATGATTGGCAGTGCAGTGGCGATGATGATTTTCTTACGCAGGCATCAGCTGAACTTAGAAACGCGCTAGACTGGTTAAAAATTAAAGAAGCAATAAATGGGAGATGATAAACATGGCGCATAATCAGATGCAGTTTCAACAAGTTTGTTTAAAATTAAAAATTCGGCTCAAACAGTGCGGATGTTCGGAAAGTGGTTTTGCTCAGGTGGATTATTACAAGGGCAACAGCATCACCATCTCACACAAGAATAACTGCCCTGTGGTGCTGCTGAACCGCGATGAGTGCCCGCCAGGCGTAAAAACGGAAGAAGATTTTGTAAAGCTGGCGGTGCAAAAATGGAATAACAGGGAATATACCAGCTGTTAAAAACAGGCTATGGAGTTGGCGACGGTGTCGCTTGCTTCATAGCTTTTGGCGTATCAGGGGAAAGAAAATTACAACTTTCTTCTATTATATAGCATTTAAGATTTTAGGGACGGTCGTCCCTTTGAGGCTTGTATGTAAGTAATAACAAAACGACCACGAGAATTTTTAGGGGGATGAATCAATGGCAATGAGAAAAGGCATCAGAGAAAAAACATATTATTGCCAGGGCACAAGTGAAAGCAAAAAGCCTGATTACCTTGAAATTGATTTATTCCCTTTTGTGGAACTCAAATATAAGCCTTCCAGAAGTGGCAAGCAGAAGGCAACTTCTCCAAAGCAGAAAAATCTGAATGATAAAAAGGCACGCAGATATTTCAGATTGTTGGCCAAGAGTAATTTTGGCAGAAAAGACATTCACCTGACTTTGAGCTACACTGAAGAAAATAAACCTGCTACACCAGAAGCGGGAGAAAAGCTGCTCCGTAATTATTTGCGCAGGCTGAAAAGATTATATAAGGCAAATGGCAAAGAATTAAAATACATCTACGTTACAGAAGTTAGCGGCAAGGGCAGAGTGCATCATCATCTGATGATTAATCATGGTGTGGACCGTGACGCAGTAGAAAAGGCGTGGGGCTTAGGCTGGGCAAACAGCAAGCGCATCCAGCTGGAACATGGCGGCATTGAAGCACTCGTGTGCTATCTGAGCAAAGATCCTAAAGGGCGCAAGCGTTATACATCATCCCGTAATCTGGTTAAACCGCTGGAATCTGTGAGCGATACTAAGACAAGCCGTAAAAAATTCCAGCAGCTGACTTTATGGCCGGAAGACTGCGAGGATATGCAGAAGCATTTTGAGCAGGAGCATCCGGATTATAAGATTGTCAGCGTGGAGAAATATTACAACGCTGTTACTTGCGAATGGTATATAAGGGCAAAAATGGAATTGCGGGAAGAATGTAAATACAGGAAGGGAGCAAAGCGGTGCAATGAATAAGCTGAATTTAATATTGACGATACCGCCGAGCGTGAACCATTGTTATCAAAACATTCACGTCAAAGGTGTACGCGGGCGCATTTTGACGGAGGATGCACGCAACTGGAAGCTGATGACGCAGTACATTGCTAAGGCAGCAGTGCGTCAGTGCGCGTGGAGCATTCCACCAGCAGACGCTAAAGTAGTGCTGGAGATTATAGCCTATTGGCCTGATGCGCGCAGGCGCGACATGAACAACACGCATAAGCTTCTTTGTGATGCGCTGGAAGGTATTGTGTATCTGGATGATAAAATGGTGTTGGCACGTGACATGGATTTTTGCGTGGACAGGAAGAAGCCGCGCTTAGAAATCTGCGCTTACGTGAAAGACGGTTAAAACGCTAAATTTAATCTCTAGCAATATAAAAGCCTAGGAAAATACCCATAATAAAATTTTAAGTTTGCACGTAGCATAATAATCAGCGGGAGAAGCGGGGGGGCAAAAGCATGACGAAAGAAGAATTAAAAGAAAAACTCAAGGGAGCAATGTACGCACAGCGCACGCTAGAAGGTGAACTGGATAAGCTGCAGGAACTGCGCAGCATAGCGCAAAAGATTACGCCTGCCTATAGCAAGGCACCAGGCGGGAGCGGTAGCGGGCAGGCAATGGAAAACTCTGTTGCTAAAATCATTGAACAGGAAAAAGTTGTTGCGGTGTGCTGTGATGAGCTTTGCGCGCAGCTAGACGAAGTGCGTGCGCTGATCGCGCTTTTGCCTATGGGTGCTATGCGCCTTATCATGCAAAGACGTTATCTGAATTACCAGAAGTGGGAGCAGATAGCGATAAAGCTAAACTATTCATGGCAATATGTGCATGAGCTTCATGGCAAAGCATTAAAATACATTTTAGCAAATACCAGATAGAATCCGAGTATTGACCAGTGCTATAATATATACTAGCGAAAGCGGGAAAAGGGAACTAGCTTAACTGACAAATGCAACATAAAACCTCCTGCAAAAGGGCTGACTACATTGGCGTGTGGCTGGCTCTTTTTGTTTGGGACTTTGTCCGCAAATGGTGAACTTTCATAGGTTCTTTCAGCGAAATAAAAAAGCCTGCGGGTCAACCGAACCCCGAAAAAAATTTAGATTTCAATTTCAAAAATCGGATTTCCTTCCGCTGGGCGTTTTTGGCGATGGATTTCCACGGAAGTTTTTAATAAAAATTTTCCAATAATGCGCAAGAAATTTTTCTACGATTTCTCAGCGCATTTTTTATTGGCAAAATGCGGAAATTTGATTCAGGGCAGATTTCCGCTTTTGTATATTCCTCCTAACTGACGTATGGCAGGAAGTGAACCGCCTGCCTTGCCAATGAAAAATTTTCGCAATGTACTCTGTGTAGTGGACATTTTGGCTGGTGTGATACTTGACCACGTAAAAGAACAGGCGTCAGATTGAGCACTGTTGTAATATCGCGGGAAATTCCTTAATTGGTGGATAAAGCAGAAGCAAGCACCGCAGCCAGCAAATATTAAATCTTACGGAAGGTGGTGGTTACATGGCGAAAAAGATTATACCGCGAGGAAGTGGCGCAGAATTAGCACGGCTTTTGGGCATTACTGACCGCCGTGTGCGCCAGCTGACGGAGCAAAGCGTACTTACACGCCAGGCAGAGGGAGATTTTGTTTTTCCTGATGCGATTGAGGAGTATTACGCGTATAAATACAAAAATGACGAAGAAGTAGACTACATGGCAGAAAAAGCACTGCATGAAAAAACTAAGCGTGAGCTGGCAGAGCTGGAACTGGCGAAGCGTCGCAACGAAGTGCATGATGCAGAAGATGTGCAGATTGTGATGGTAGATATGCTGACTAAACTTCGCAGCCAGCTTTTGGGCTTACCTACTAAGATGGCGAAGCTTTTGACGGAGCGTGATGCTGGCTTTATTGATGCAGCACTCACAAAAGAGATTGAAGAACGCTTAAAAGAGCTTAGCGATTATTCTCCGATGATGTTCAGTGAGGAGGCTGGCGGCGATGAAGAAGAAAACCATTGATTTGTTTAAACGCATTGCCAAACAAGCCTTAAAGCCTATTCCTAAGCTGAGTGTTTCTGAATGGGCGGATAATTATCGCATTATTTCAGCAGAAGGTGCTTCTGAACCTGGTCGCTGGCACACTAGCCGCGCACCTTACCAGCGTGAGATTATGGACGCTTTTACGCAGTATGGCGTGCATAAGGTGGTAGTAAAATCTTGTTCGCAGGTAGGGAAAAGCGATATCATGAACAATGTTATCGGCCGTTTTGCCCATCTTGCGCCAGCACCGATAATGATGATCCAGCCAACGATTGATATGGCACAGGATTTTTCTAAAGGCCGTATTGCGCCGATGATTCGTGATACGAAGGTATTGAGCAATGTGTTTGGCTACGCCAAAAGCAGGGAAAGCAGCAACACAATTTTATTAAAAAGTTTTCCGGGCGGCCGCCTGATTATGAGCGGTGCTAACAGCCCTGCGAGCTTGGCCAGCAGACCGGTAAAAGTTCTGCTTTGCGACGAAGTGGATCGTTTTCCACTGAGCGCAGGCAGTGAAGGCGATCCTATTGGCCTTGCCAGCAAGCGTATGACTACCTTTTGGGATAGGGTGATGGGCGAGTTTTCTACACCGACAAACGCCGGCGAAAGTCGTATTGATGACGAATACATGGAAGGCACGCAGGAAGAATGGCAGCATAAATGTCCCAACTGTGGCGAATTTCACCTGATTACACACAGGTCATTGAATGCTGATTATGAAACGTTTAAAGACGCTAAAGGGCAAAAGCACGTTACTGTGAAATCTGTGCAGTGGCGTTGCCCTGATTGTGGTTTTTCTTTTGGCGAGGTTGCCATGCGCCGCGCGGAGCAAAAATATATAGCGCAAAATGCTCCGGCACTAGCGAACGGCGTGCGGAGCTTTTTTGTCAATTGCTGGGCATCACCGTGGCTCAATTGGAACATGGTGATGCAGGAATGGCTTGAAGCTAAAGGCGACCCGGAACGGGAAAAGGTTATTTATAACACACGCTTTGGCGAAAGCTACGAGCGCAAAGGTGAGTTTGAAGGCCCGGAAATGTTTCTTGAACGCCGTGAGCGTTACGAAGCGGAGCTGCCTGATGGTGTTTTGCTTTTGACCGCTGCGGTAGACGTACAGGATAACCGTCTGGAATACGAAATTTGTGGCTGGGGTGAGGGCGAAGAATGCTGGGGCATTCAAAAAGGCATTATTTTAGGCGTGCCAGATACACCGGAACCGTGGAAGCAGCTGGATATGCAGCTAGACAGACGCTATTATTTCAAAAATGGCGTGAGCCTTGTGGTAGCGCGCACGTTTATTGATAGTGGTGGTCACTATACCAACGAAGTTTACCGCTACTGCCTGACACATTTTGCCCGCCAGCGTATAGCAATTAAAGGTTCATCCACGCCTGGTGTTCCTGTATTGCATAAATACGCCAAACAGCCGCTGGGGCGCAAGCTTACAGTGCCTGTTATCCTTTTGGGAACTGATAGCGGCAAGCAGTACGTTATGGATAGGCTTTCGATTGAAGTTCCGGGACCGAAATATTTTCACTTTCCGCTGGATGGCGAACCGTTATCGCCTGCTGCTGGAAAAAAGAAGTTTTTGGAGCGGATAAAAAAGCAGATGGAAAATCATGACACGCTTACAGAGCGAGGTTATGATGAAATTTATTTTAAAGGCTTAATCTCTGAGCAGCGCATTCCCCGCAAGCGTAATGGGCGCATCGTATGGCAGTGGGAAGTTATTGCCAGGGATAAACGTAACGAACCGCTTGACTTGCGTGTGTATAATCTGGCGTGCATGTTAAGCCTGCGCCCGGATTGGCAGCGGTTCAGGGAAGCTATTGAGGGTGCAGCTGCTGGCGAGGTAACTAAAAAAGCTGTTCCGAAATCCCAAACGCTGGCCCAAAAGCGTTATGGATGTATAAAGCGAGGAAGTTTGAGGTGATTACATGGCGAATGCCTGGATGAACGAACGCCTGAGGCAGTATCTGGCAGCAGAAAAGGCAATTTTAATCGGGGGTCAGAGCTACCGCATTGGCAACCGCACGCTTACGCGTGCTGATTTGGCGGAAATCCGCTCGGAAATCAAGTCGCTTGTTGCTGCAGGCGCGGTTGCGGATGAAACTGCGCAGACACGTGGACGGCGCAGTGTGCAGTTTATTTTGCATGATTAGGAGGTTAGAGCGAAATGAAAAGACGCAAAAAGAATTATCAAAGCCAAGCACGCCACCCTACTGAAAACCGAAAAATAATCAAAGTGGCTAACAGCGGTTATTCAGAGGGTGGCGCTTCACATACGAAGGCTGGTCTGCGTGCCTATAATCCCATTAAGAGCAGTACGCAGGCTGATGTTGATGCTAATTTATCAACGCTGCGCAACCGCAGTTCAGATTTATTCTGCAACAGCCCTATTGGCAGTGCTGCGCTCAATGTTGCACGCAATAATACTATTGGTGCTGGCCTGAAAGTTTCACCTAAAATTGATTATCGCACGCTGGGCATTACCGCCGAGCAGGCGAAGGAGTGGCAACGCAATACGCAGCGCGAATTTGAGCTGTGGGCCAGCAGTACGAGCTGTGATTTATACCGGAAAAATAATTTTTATGATATGCAGGACGTAATTTACCTTAGTTATCTCATGGATGGCGACGGTTGGGCACAGCTCAAATACCGTCCACCTTTGCCTGATAATCCTTACTGCCTGCGCATCCAGCTTTTTGAAGCTTCTCGTGTGTGCAATCCTTATACCGTTTCTGCCTACAGTTCAGCACCGTATCTGGTGGAAATGCAAAACCCTAAAAATGGCAACCGCATTATCAACGGTGTGGAAATTAACAGTGATGGCGCTGTGGCAGCGTATTGGATTGCCAGCCGTGTGCCGCTGGATTTGGCCAATCCGTCAAACGAGCTGGAATGGACACGCGTAGAGGCGTTTGGCAGACGCACCGGCATGCCGAATGTGTTGCAAATCAGTCACGAGGAACGTCCGGAACAGTATCGTGGTGTGCCTTATCTGGCACCTGTAATTGAAATTATCAAGCAGATTAGCAGATACGCCAATGCAGAATTAATCGCGGCGGTTATCAAATCTTATTTTGCTATCTTCTTCACCAGTAAAACCGGTGAAACGAATGATATTCTGGACGTTATGGATGGCACTGGTGGCGAGAAGCTGACGTACGACGAAAAACGTGAAATTTTAGATGGTATTGATTTGGCTGCCGGTAGTGCAAATCTTTTGCCGGAAGGGATTGACGTAAAAGCCGTTGACGGCTCTCGCACAATGTCTACTTTTGAACCGTTTACCAATGCTTTAGTGACGCAGGTGGGCGCAGCACTGAATATTCCTGCTGATGTACTTATGAGCCGCTTTCAGGCATCGTATTCTGCCAGCCGTGGCGCACTCTTGCAGGCAGCAGCACTTTTTAAAACACGTCGTGTATGGTTTGTGCGTGATTTTTGCCAGCCTGTGTATGAAGCGTGGCTGGCAGAGGCGGTGGCTATTGGCCGCGTGCGTGCGCCTGGTTTTGGCACGGATCCGCTTATTACGAAAGCGTGGAGCAAGGCGGATTGGTTCGGACCGGTTATGGGTATGCTGGATCCTGTGAAGGAAGTTACGGGCGCAGCATTGCGCAGAAAATATGGTTTTTCTTCTGGCGAGCGTGAAGCAGCAGAACTTACAGGCTCTGATTATGATGATAATATTGACCAGATAGCATTGGAAAACGCTACCTGGGCAAAGCACGGACTTTCTGTACCTGTTGCTGATAATACCGGTAAGGATGCGGAAGGAGGTGACAACAAGGATGAGTAAAAAATTTTGGCAGGTAAAAAACTATGTTAATGCTGAAAGCGAAATTTTGCTTTACGGTCCTATCGCCAGCGAGCGCAGCTGGTTTGGCGATGAAGTGACGGCGAAAGATTTTGCTGACGATTTGGAAAGCCTGGGCAATGCGCCTGTTACCGTGCGCATCAACAGTGGCGGTGGCGATGTGTTCGCGGCGCACGCTATCCATAACCTGCTTGTAAAGTACAAGGGGAAGGTTACGGTGGCTATTGACGGTTTATGCGCCAGCGCGGCGACGATTGTGGCCATGGCAGGCAATAAAATTACCATGCCTACTAACGCGCTGTTTATGATTCATAATCCGATGATTGCCTTGGGGGATTATTACCAATCAGCGGAGCTTACGCAGATGGTGAGCGCCTTGGATAAAATCAAAGACAGTATTATTGCCAGCTACCGTAAACGCTGCAAAGCAAGCGTAGAAGAACTGCAGGCGATGATGGACGCGGAAACATGGCTGGGCGCAGAAGAGTGCATAAAGCAAGGCTTTATTGACGAAATCGAAGGCGAAGTTAATGCCACATTAAATAATAAGCAACTTGTGATTAACTCTAGTG
>CAVKDE010000030.1:0-6975 GCA_963654835.1 Duodenibacillus sp.
GGGCGTGTATTTGGCTTTATGTGCAGTGCGCAGCAGTTTGGCTCGATGGTGGGTCCTTTGATTGGTGGTGTAATTGCTACCTATGCTCCGCTCAAGAGCGTTTTTATTGTCGCCGGTGTATTGCTTTTAGGTATTAGCGGTTGTGTGTGGCTGCGTCATAGGCATAAATAGTTTTGTATATTTTTTGCAGGTCTGTTTCAAGACCTGCTTTTTTCATTTTCGCCATATTTATGACGCTTGCATTTCACAACTGCGAAAAATTTTATTGCACGTCGTTTTATTTGTTAACGTATAATGGCTTCAAGGAGGTGATGAAAATTCTGCGAAGGAACAGGAGCAGCGCGCAGCATCTGAGCAATTTCTTCCGTCAGCTGGCGGTTATTTTGCAAAGTGGCCTGCCGCTTTTGCAGGGGCTGGCACTTTTACAGAAGCAGAGCAGCGGTAAAGAGAAGCTTGTGTGCTACAGGTTAGAACGCAGCTTAAAGCGTGGTATGAGTCTTAATTCTGCGATGGCGCAGGATACTTTCTTTCCTCTGCTTGCAGTGCGTCTTACGGCAGCAGGCGAGGAGAGTGGCGAGCTGAGCGGTATTTTAGAGCAGCTGGCTGTGTATTACAATAAACAGGCGGAGCTGACGCGCTTTGTGCAGCAGGCAGTGCTTTATCCTGCTTTACTGCTTGTGGTATCGCTGTGCGTTTTGCTGTTTTTTGGCGTGTATATCCTGCCTGTGCTGGCAGAGGCTTATGCTTCTATGGGTGTACAACCTGCTGGCGTGTTTACCGTACTGCTTACGCTCAAACAGCAGCTTGCGCAGCAGCAGCTGTGGTTTAGCTGCGTGTGCCTTGTGCTTTTGGCTTTAGTAATGCGTGTTGTGGGGCATTGGCTTTTAAAGTGCTTTTTGCGCAGTTCCTGGAGCGGAAATTTTCATGGGCTTCTCTTGGAAGTTCGCTTTTGTAAATTGTTAGCGTTATTGCTAAATAGCGGTTTGGCGATAACGCAGGCGGTGGCTATTGTTAAGGAAACGGTGGAGGATGTAGCTTATGCACGCCAATTGGAGCTCTTAAACAGCAGGCTGCAGCGTGGCATTGCGATTGAAGAGGCAGCATGCAGTGTGCGCGGTGTGTTTTCACCGCTGCTTTTGGAACTGGTGTGCGTTGGCGCAGCGACAGGCTGCCTGCCTCAGCTGCTTACGCAGGCAGCAGCAGGAGGACAGCAGCGTTTAGAAGAGCAGCTGGGGCGTTTAAAACAACTTTTGGTTCCCTGCCTGCTTTTAATAATAGCCGTTATGGTAGGCACGGTTATCTGCACTGTTTTGCAGCCGCTGTTTACACTTTTGGCGCAACTTCCGGAATGAACATAGGAGGTAGAAAATGAAAAAATTACTACGTGGACAAAAAGGCTTTAGTTTAATCGAGGTTGTCGCAGCGGCGGCTATTATCGGCATTATGGCAACAATGCTTTTGCCTTCACTTTCCGGGGCAAACGACAGGGTGAAAAACGCTAAGCTGCATAATGATCTGGCTTCTATTGATCAGGCGATTCAGCTTTACCGTTTAGACGAAGGGAAAGTGCCGACAAATCTCGATGATCTTGATAAACAGTATTTAAGCGGCAAGCTGGAGTTTAAGGATGCTAAAGGTGACGCGCTTACTTATACTGCAAGTGCTGATGCGGGGACTTATAGCCTGAGCGGTAAGGATAGCAAGGGAGTTACCGTTACTTCTCCTGGCAGCACAGAAACAGTGAGTGGCTCATAAAGCACGAGGCTTTGTGTTCTTAGAAGTGCTGCTTGCTGCGGGGATTTTGGCAGCCTGCATAGGTATTTTAACAGTGCAGAGTGATGCGTGGCAGGCGCAGCGATATAAACTTCAGGTACGCATTGCTGCCCAGTCGTTGGCAGCGGATATTCGCCATTTGCAGCAGCAGGCATTGTTTGACAGCGACGGAACGCAGGTTTTCCTGACGGTAAGCAGCAGCGAGAAAAAGGCATATAGCTTTAAGCGTAATTTAAGCATTGTGAGCAGTGTGAAGTTTTCTAAGCTTAACTGTGAAGGCGTGTATTTTAGCACAAGCATAGCCAGATTAGGTTTTTCTAAGGCAGGAGCACCTACGGCAAGCGGTAGTTATATTTTGCAGCATGAAGCACTGCCAAGTTATCGCTGCGTGCTTTCTTTGCAGCCTGTGACAGGAAGGGTGTCTGTTTATGAAAGGGAGTAAAGGCTTTTTCCTTGTACAGGAACTGCTTATTTTCGGCTTATGCTGCCTGCTTTTGACAGGTGTGGCTGTGTCGCTGGCAAAATGCCTGAGCGTGCAGCGGGAAAATTTGCTTTTGCAGGAGTGCCTGATTTCGGCAGAGCAAGCTCTTTCCGGCGAAGAGGCGCTGCTGCCTGTAAAACGCAGCGTGTGTGAGCAGGGCGAGATAAAATTAGTGGAGCTAGAGGTGCAGCATGAACAGGTGCGTTTTAATTTGCTTGTGGCGCAGTAAGTGCAGACAGCGAGGGTTTATCTTAGTGGATCTGCTTTTGGCACTTGCTGTGGCAGGCGTGCTGCTTACTGCTGTTATATCTTGCGTAGAACGCGCGTGTGCAAGCCTTGCGCAGCTGGAGGATGATATACGCCTGACAGAAGGCAGACGCCATATCCTGACGCAGCTGGAAAAAACGCTTGGTTATGACGTGGTGCAGCTTACGGTAAGTGAGGATGCCCGCCTTAGCTGCATCACAATAACCGCTAATAAAAAACTCGTCATTTACTGCGATAAAAACGTGCTCTACCAAAAAACTACAACTGGCGAAGGCAGCGGTATTAATCCGCTTTCACTAGAAGAAACAAAGCTTACTAACTGGCAGGTAAAACCGGCGGCAGGAAACAGGCTGCGTGTGAGCTTTACGCTGAGCAGTGCCAAGCACAAGCTGGATGTGGTGCAGTTTATCACCTGTTATAATGCGAGGGTGGAAGATGATGCGTAGCACAAAAGGAAGTATTTCCCTTTCCTGCTTATTTATCAGCCTTATTTTAACTCTGCTCATAGCTCCTGTGCTTTTGTGGAGCGGGCGTGAGGCTGCGCATGAGCGCGAATTTTTACGTGCGCAGCAGCTGAGAACACTGTGTGCGAGTGTGCTGCGAAGAAAAAATCAGCAGGAAGTACCTGCTGGTGAAGCTGTGTGGTGCGATGGCGTTTTGCAGCCTGGTAATGAAAGTGTACAGGTAATAGGGAAAAGCAGTTTTAGCGAAGATGGTTTGCTGAACTCACTGGAGGCGGCAGCGCAGCCTGCTAATCATGTTGGCGCAGTACAGCGGCTGCGCCGCCTTAAAGTGAATTTCAGCGAGCAGCAACAGCTCCTTGCAGGGAGCTGCGTGCTGGTAGCGCAAACCTTAAAGGGAGCAGAATATTTACCGGCGGAAGCACTTTATATACAAGCAAGCGAAGAAGAAGTAAAGCTACCGCAGTTCTCCTTCCTTTCAGGAAAAGCAGCTAAAAATCTTACGGCTCAGGAAATAACAGCACTTGGGCTTAGCTCTTGCTTTTACTATTTACCTAATGGTACGCTCAAAATTACGGTTAAGCAAAAAGTACGCGGTGCAAGCGTTGTGGTTAATCATAGCAGCATTAGCGTGGGTGCGGAGGCGCACTTTCCCGATAGGTTAGTGCTGGCAAGCGAGAGCAGCTCTATGACTTTAGGGCAGAAGGTGCGCATGGATAAGGCTCTTTTAATGGCGAAAGGAACGATTACACTGGGAGCAGGCTGTAACATCAAAGGCTTAATTATTGCGAAGCAGATTATTTTGCAGGGAGATGTTACGCTTGCTCCTGATGCGGAAGTTACAGCTCCCTTTGTAACGCCTTTTTATCCGCCTGCATAATTTATCATTGCATAACGAAAAAATGGGTGCCACTTGTGTGACAACCCATTTTTTTCTTATGCCTGCTCAGGAGCAGGTTTTACTTTTTTCTTGTTATGCGCCTGCATTACTTCTTCGATATCACCGGTTTTAATCCATTCTTCGAGTGCTGTGGCCATTTCGTTTACTGCTTCTTCAATAGCAGTTTTGTCTTCACCTTGGAAGGCGTGCAGCACGTGGTTGATAACTGCTTTGTTATTGCGCGCAGGGTGACCGATGCCGATTTTGAAACGAGGAAAATCACTCGTGCCTAAATGTTCGGTGATGGATTTTATACCGTTGTGACCGCCTGCACTGCCTTTGCGGCGGATGCGCAGCTGGCCTACAGGCATATCCATGTCGTCCTGGATAACGGCGATGTCTTCAGGATCAATGTGGTAGAAGTTGGCGTAAGCACCAACAGCGATGCCGCTGAGATTCATGTAGGTGGTGGGCTTGATGATGATGATTTTTTCAGGGGCGCGGTATTCTGCAGCGCAGGCACTGCGGTCTTCTCTGCCGAAGGTTACGCCAAGGCGGCGTGCAAGTTCGTCTACGACCATGAAGCCGATGTTGTGGCGGGTGTTTTCGTATTCTTTGCCGATATTGCCTAAACCGACGATTAATTTCATTTGTTGTTCTCCTTTTAGTTTTGCTTTGTAAATTGAAGTTTGTCTAGTAGCGTCGCAATTAAATATCATTCTGCTCAGGAAAAAATTCTTAACGTAAATTTCGTGTGGAAGCAGGACGAAACTTCGGTACAATTTGTTCAATGGTAACAGTTTGTTCCGTACCCTCGTTTCTATGCTTCCAGACACTCATTTACTAAAATTTTTATTCGCGCCACGATATTATAATTGCTTACTGTGGGTGTTTCTCTTTATTTAGTTCATCAACAGTTACAAATTCGTAACCTTGTGCTTTGAGAGTGTCGATGATGATGGCGACAGCTTCTATCGTTTGGTCGCGGGGAGCGATTTTTTTCGGGCTGTCTCCGTCATGTAAAAGGACGATGGCACCTGGGGCAGCGTTTTCTAAGACGCGGTTAGCGATTACTTGTGCGCCGGGATTTGTCCAATCGCGGGGAATGATGCTCCAATTGACAATTTGTAAATTTGCCTCCGTGATAGCGTTTACGACAGACCAATCTTTGAAGCCGTGGGGCGGGCGCATATAGCGCACTTGCTCTCCCGTGATGCTTTCTAAAGTGTGCTTGCCAAAATCAATGTTGCTTATTACTTCATCGTGCGGCAGCTTGAGTAAATCCTTGTGATAGCCTGCGTGCAGGGCGATTAAATGCCCTTGTGCCTGCACCATTTTGACAATTTCCGGATGCGCGGCCGCGTTTTCACCAACCATGAAGAAGGTGGCGTGAATATTTTTTTCAGCTAGCAGTTGCAGCAGCTTTTGTGTGTAGGGAGGATATGGTCCGTCATCAAAGGTGAGGGCGATAATTTTACGCTGTGGTGCTTCGGTGTGCGTCAGCACTTTGCCGTAAAAACTGTTGCCCGGCAGTACGGCAAGCAGCAGCAAGATGCCGCTCAGTGCAAGGCTTGCTGCTGCGCTGATTGCAGCTGTGCGTTTAGTAATTTTGTTGTATTGCCCCAGCCATAATAGCGCGATGCTGGCAAGGGCGCAGATGATTAAAATATAGATAATGCGCATCTAGTGACCTCATAGAAAAAGGCTTGCCAGCGGCAAGCCTTTTTGCGTTTTGTGTTATTTCTTAATATCAAACAATTGGCTTACAGACCAGTCATTGTAGATACGCAGGATGGTTTCTGCCAAAATCGGTGCAATAGAAAGCACTTTGATCTTCGGATGTTTTTTAGCAGGCGGCAGAGGAATGGTGTTGGTAACAACCAGCTCTGTGATATCAGATTGAGCGATGCGGGACAGTGCCGGATCAGTCAGAATCGGATGGGTGCAGCAAGCATAAATGTCTTTAGCACCAAATTTTTTCAGCGCACGTGCGCCTTCAGTCAAGCTGCCTGCGGTATCAACCATATCATCAACGAGAATGCAGGTTTTACCTTTAACATCGCCGATAAGGTTCATAACTTCAGCAACACCAGGTTCAGGACGGCGTTTATCAATGATAGCCATCGGTGCGTTCAAAATTTCTGCGAAGCCACGCGCACGGCTTACACCGCCAAGATCAGGGGAAATAACAACCATGTCTTCCAGGTTCTTGGATTTGATGTATTCAGCCAGCAGCGGGCCGCCAGGCATATGGTCAAAGGGGATATTGAAGAAGCCTTGGATTTGAGCAGCATGCAAATCGATGGTAACAACGCGGGTGATACCGGCTGTTTCCAGCAAATCTGCCATCAGCTTAGCAGTGATAGGCTCACGACCGCGAGCTTTGCGATCTTGGCGTGCATAGCCATAGTAAGGAATAACTGCAGTGATGTGGTTTGCACTTGCACGTTTGAAGGCATCAGCCATAATCAAAAGCTCCATCACGTTATCGTTAACGATTGGGCCACAGGTAGGTTGTACAATGAAAATATCCTTACCGCGGACACTTTCGTTGATCATTACCTGAATTTCACCGTTGTTGAAACGGTTTACTACGGAATCACCAACGGTGGTTCCCAGATAAGCAGCGATTTCGCGTGCTAAATCAGGATTTGCATTACCAGTAAAAATTCTTAACTTATTCTCGTCAGACAACATGTCCAATCCCTCCAAAAATCACCTTTTAGTTTTTTAGATAGTTTGTTGAGTCGAAACTTAACCTACGTTTAATTATACACAAAAACGAGCTAAATCACAAGTTTTTTGTAAACTTTTTAACGCAATAGGGTTACTCGTTGCGATATTTTTCAGCCCAGCCTTCAATATTTTTCTGGCGGGCGCGGGCGATGCCCAAAGCGTTTTCCGGAACCTCTTTCGTAATGGTGCTGCCTGCGCCGATATAGGTGTTAGCCTGCACGGTAACAGGAGCAACAAGGTTTGTGTTGCAGCCAACAAAAGCGTTGTCGCCGATAACGGTGCGGTGCTTCTTCTTGCCGTCATAGTTTACCGTGATGCAGCCGCAGCCCATGTTTACGCCGTTGCCGATGTCGCTGTCGCCGATGTAGGTGAGGTGC
>CAVKDE010000030.1:6985-10750 GCA_963654835.1 Duodenibacillus sp.
GTAGCCGACGTTGGAATTTTTAACCTCTACATAGTTACCAATTTTTACGTGGTCACTGATAACAGTATCAGGACGCAGATGTACATAAGGACCTGCGGTAACATGGTTTTTAACTTCGCAGTCATGACCATAAATAAATTGCAGATGGTTGTCATCACCAATTTTTACGTTTGTGAAACGTGCGTTAGGACCGATTTCGCAATCTTCGCCGATTTCTGTAGTGCCCTCAAGCCAGGTGTACGGATAAATTACAGTATCGCGACCGATTTTTACGCTGGCTTCAATAAAGGTGCTGGCAGGATCCATAATGGTTACGCCTGCATCCATCAGTTTATCTAAAATGCGCTGGCGCATTACGCCTTCGGCAACGGAAAGCTGTTTGCGGGAGTTAATGCCCATGACCATGTCGCTATCTGCGGTAGAAATGCCGCCAACTTTAGCACCTGCTTTGTTTAATTTTTGCAGCACGTCTGTCAGATAGTATTCGCCTTGTGCATTATCATTGGTTAAGGTCGCAAGCACGTCGAACATTTGCGGGCATTCCATGCAGTAAATGCCGGTGTTGATTTCTTTGATAGCTTTTTGCTCTTCGCTAGCATCTTTTTGCTCAACAATGCCTTGAACATTACCCTTCGCATCACGCACGATACGGCCATAGCCAAAGGGATCATCCATGATAGCGGTAAGTACGGTAGCAGCAGCACCGCTTGCTTTATGTGCGTCGCAGAATTTTTTCAGTTCTTCACCGTCTAAGAGCGGGGTATCGCCGCAAAGGATGAGGGCGGTGCCGGTGAAGCCTTTGAGTGCCTCGGCTGTCTGCATAACAGCGTGACCTGTGCCGAGCTGCTCAGCCTGCAAAGCGATAGTGCCTTGCTCGCCTACCATGGCTTCTACCATCTCGGCTTCGTGGCCGACGATGATAACTTTTTTATCTGCACCAGCGGCAGTTGCTGCGTCGATAACGTGCTGCAGCATAGGTTTGCCACCTACTTTATGCAGAACTTTAGGGTATTTGCTGCGCATTCTTGTGCCTTTGCCTGCGGCGAGTATAATTGCAACTAAATTGTTCATGTTTGTTTTCTTCCTTTCGGAGCGGCTTATAAGGCATCATCTGCTGCAGAATCTTTCCTTGACGTACTAAAAGTACGACTGCGTCAAGATTCTTTGCATCTAATACCTTCTAAGCCACTTGACGTAATATTTACTTATTTGTTGATATCTACTTGTACTACCTGATTTTCTTCATCTACGGCGTGCAAGGTGAAGAAAGCGGTGTAATCATCTACTAATTTGCGCTCTGGTTTAGCTGTGGCGATTAAAAACGCTTTGCCTACTACCTGCGCACCAACTTCGTGGGCGAGGGCAATCATGCCTTTCGCCGTGCCGCCGCCTTTCATGACATCGTCAATAATGAGTACGCGGCTGCCCGGTTTCAGCGCACGCTTTGGCATAGCCATGTTCTGGATAGTTTTTGTCGAACCGCTGACGTAATTGATGTTCACCGTGCTGCCTTCTGTGATATCACTCGTATGGCGGGCAATGACAAGCGGTACGTTAAAGGCGCGTGCAACCTGCATGGCCAGCGGGATACCGCTTGTTTCTACAGTCATAATGCAATCAGGTGCAAGTGCAGCCAGGCGCATCATAAAAATTTCGCCGAGGCGCACTACAGTTTCCGGGTTGCATAATAAATCTGTTGTATAAAGCATGCCACCAGGCAAGATACGTTCCGGGGCAGTGAGTTTAGCTGCTAATTCCTGTAAAAAAGCAGCGTCGTCCTCTGGCAGATGGCAGGGAATAAAACGCACACCGCCAGCTGCGCCGCTCATAGTTTCCACTTTGCCTAAACCATACAGTTCAAGACCGGATTTTACAGCCAGTACATCTTCACTTAAAGTAGATTTTGCAATTTCAAATTTTTTACAGAAATAGGAAAATGAGAAGAGTCGATAGGGATGGTCAACTAAGAGCTTAGTTAACGCTACGACACGCTCAATTCTTTTAGCCTTGACCATTTATAAGCGTCCTCCTTGCCAATTCTAAATCGCTTGGCTTATCTATATCCATGCCTACGCCTGCGTGGCGGGTGATAATAGCCTTGCAGCGCATTTCCATCAATTCAGAGGTGCGCTTTTCTGCTTCTGCAATTGTTAGGCGATGCAGCAACAGTTTGATAATAAAACTCCAGCCTAGCCAGTTGCACAGCTTGAGCGGTGATTTGCGGCGGGCAAAAATTTCCTTCGCTTTAAGCTGGCCTGGTGGGATAACTTTTTTGGCAACGAGCATCATGTTGCCCCCAGTGAAAATACCGTCTGCCAGCTTGCCGTAAGTGCGCTGCGCTGTGGGAAACTGCGCCAGGCACGCATCTTTATGGATGATTGGGTAATACAGTTCACATTGTGGATATTTATGACATTCTGCTAAAAATTCACGCACGGCGAGCGGCGTTAAAAGCGGAATATCATCGCAGACCCCGAGCAGTTTTTCTGTGCTGTCATCGCCAAGAGCTTTCGCTGCCGCGTAAGCTGTCGTGGGCAAATCGCCTTCGGCTTCACAAAGAAGAATATCGTCAGGCAGCGTCTCCTTTAAGGTGGGCAGTGCTTCCTTGCGCGCGGCGATAACAATGCGGCGGATGCGGCCGCTTTTTTGCAGAGCAGCAATAAGATAATCTACAATGCGCTTATCACCGATGGGAGCAAGGCAGCGGTGCTCGGTGCCTGCCAAATCTTTTAGCCAGGGTGATAAGCCGCCAGCTAAAATCATCGCGTCTACGGCATGGGCTGACGCGGTATTTATTTTTTTATCAGGCATTTTATTTCGCCTTCTTTGGCATACGTTCTGTCAGAGAACGCATTAAGGTATGTTCTGCGTTTTCCAGATGGATACGCGCGCAGTATTGGGCGCGTTCTACATCATGGGCGGCGATAGCTTCTACCAGATTGCGGTGTTCGTCCATCGTTTCAACTAAACGACCGGGATAGCTCATGGAGCGACCGCGGATAGTAGTCATCTGCTCGCGCAGGTTGTTGATGATGCTGCGCAAACGCTCGTTACGGCTGGCAGTGTATAAAACATCATGAAAGGCAGTGTCCACTTCAACAATTTTATTCATATCGTTGTTAGCGATAGCCTGACCAATTTCCAGCAGATAACCGTTTAAAGTTTCCAGTTCTTCATCAGTAATGCGTTCGGCGGCAAGACCTGCGGCGAGAATATCCAAGCTGATGCGGATTTCGTAAATTTCCGTAATATCTTTAATGGAAATATCGGCAACATAAGTACCGCGGCGCGGAATCATAACTACGAAGCCTTCCAGCTCCAGTTTACGAATAGCTTCGCGCACGGGTGTGCGGCTGACTCCCATTTCGTCTGCCAGCTGAATTTCCATCAAGCGTTCGCCGGGACTAAAAGTTCCGTCGATGATAGCCTGGCGGATGTTTTCGCAGACCAGCTCACGTAAAGGCTTATAGCTATCTAGTTTAATAGGCTGCAAATGTCCGGACATATTATTTCATCCTCCCAGTAGTTGTAGTGATAGCTGTTTCAACATCAAAATCAGCTAAGGCTTTGATAATTTTTTCTGCTGTTTCCTGCGAATCGACAAGACCAAAAACAGTAGGTCCGCTGCCGCTCATCAAAGAATAATAAGCGCCAGCTCCCAACATTTTTGCTTTTATGGCGGCGATAACAGGGTGTGCAGGGATAGTTACAGTTTCCAAAACATTGCCCATGTAAGGCGTGAGGGCGTGTGCACCTGCGCGTAGA
>CAVKDE010000031.1:0-10640 GCA_963654835.1 Duodenibacillus sp.
GTTTGCCTACGAAGTACGCCTTCTTCCCTGTTGCCAGCTCAATAGGAGCGACAAGTGCGCGGCAGGCGGGGATAATGCCGATATCTGAAGGACCGGTAAGATCGCTGTTTGTGGCGATAAGTCGCGCCCCTTTGTTGATGAGGCTCACTGCTTTGATGATCATATTATAATTGTAAGAATTTGTTTCACCTACTACAACGTAATCAGGGTTTACATCATTCATAGTGATGCCTGCATCATAAAGCGCATTGACCAAGCCTGGCGCGCCGATAACATAAGCACTGCATCCGGGAGCCTGTGAATGGATAAATTTTGCTGTAGCAAGGGCACTAGTGTAGAAATGGCTTTCGTCTACTTCAAGGCCTAACCGTAAAAGTTTTTGTTGCAGCTCTTTAGGACTGCGTTCGCTAGCGTTTGTTAAAAAAAGAAAACGCTTGCCCTCTTTATATAACCAGTCGACAAATTCTTTGACGCCTGGCAAAAGGCGGTTGCCATGATAGATAACACCGTCCATATCGCAGATGTAGCCATCTTTACTGCGTAAAGCTGTTAATAATTCCTGATATTTTTCTTGTTCGTTCATTGTGCTTACCTTCTTTTTATACTTGGATTTCTTTGTACACTATCATTATGCAAGGATTTTTTTTGTTTGGCAAGAGTTTAATGGGTGTGAACGCATCTAAAATGGTTAAAATTTTGTAAAATAAATTTGATTTACTGCTATTTTTTTAGGTAAGTGTAAAAAGTATGCTGAAGTTAGCTTTAATGTTGCGTTTAAGGTTGACATCACTAGTTAAGCGTGGTAAAATAAAATATTTTTGACAATGATTTCACGGCGTGCTACAATATATTTATCAAGATTATTTTTTAGGAGGGTTGAAAATGTTTGCTGCGGGTGACAGAGTGGTGTATCCTCTGCATGGTGGTGCTATTGTTAAGGATGTTGAAGCACGCACACAAGATGGTGTGCAGGTTGAGTATTACATTTTACAGATGCTTTTTGAAAGCATGATAGTTTCGGTGCCTGTAAACAGTGCGCAAAAGCTGGGGCTGCGTAATATTGGCGATGAAAATACGTTAGCACAGATTGAAGCTGCACTGCACGAAGTTCCTGATGTAAGCTCTGTGAAAAGTATTTCCTGGAATAAACGCTTTCAGATGTATATGGAAAAAATCAAGAGCGGTAGCGTTACCGAGGTAGCAAAAATTTTTAAAATCCTCATGGTTTTAGAACACGCCAAAAAAATTTCTGTGGGAGAGCGTCGCCTTTTGCATAGCACCAAGCAGATTTTGCAAAGTGAAGTTATGCTGATTAAAAATATTGATGAAAAGAAAGCTGGCAGCTGGCTGGATGAATGTTGTGGCTGCTGATTTTACTCTGGCTGTCGTTAGGTTATTACGCAGATTGCTGATATTCTAACGGCAGCTTTTGTTATCTATCGCTGTTTGCAAAATTTTTCCTGCTTTTTTTCACGAATGCCATATTTTCTAAGATTAGTTACTTGTTTTTTAAGTTTGTAAGCTGTATGATATAATTGATATAATAGTAAACTGATATGCTATGTATCGCATTACACAAGAAAGGAGGACGCGAGATGCTGAGAAAAATTATTAGCCTGACTATTTCTCTTATTATTATTGTTACCGGACTCATACTTACTGATTACACTTTACCGTTTTTATCGGAATACTTAGGCTATGATTTGCACGGAAACGGTTTGTTTGGCATTACCTTTGCTAATTTGATTTTAGCACTCCCCGGACTGTTCATTTCTTCCTGGCTGGCCTTGGTGCTGGCTCCGTTTATTACGAAATGGCTGTTCAATTATGCGGAGCGTCTGACTGCTTCGCTTTCAGGCGTGCCTACGAGCGATATATTGGTAATGATCTTTGGCATTGGCATTGGCCTGATTTTGGCTAATTTAATTGGCAGTCCTTTTGCACGCCTGCCGCTTATCGGACCATTTATTCCTATTGCCCTCAGCCTGGTGCTGGCTGTTGTCGGTGCAAAACTTGCTTTGCGTAAGCACAATGATATCGTGAGCTTTTTCAACCGCATTCCCAGCCGCAAAACTGCCAAAGCTCCTGCTACGCTTGAAGAAGATGTGCTGGAAGGCCCTCTTGGAGACCGCCTGTATAGCAGCAATAAGCTTTTGGATACCAGCGTGATTATTGACGGACGCGTGATGGATATTATGGCAGCAGGGTTCTTGGATGGTAAGCTGGTTGTACCGAATTTTGTTTTAGAAGAGCTGCAAAAGCTTTCTGATTCCTCGGATAACCTGAAACGTGCCAAAGGCCGCCGTGGCCTTGATCTGGTGCAGGATTTGCAGATTAGCTACAAAGAGCACGTTTTGATTGTTGATAACGATTATGACGATATCGAAGGCGTGGATGCCAAGCTTGTACGTTTGGCAAAGCAGGCGAAGGCTGATATCATTACGAACGATTATAATCTCAACAAAGTTGCAGGAATCCAGGGCGTGAAGGTGCTGAACATTAACGAGCTGGCAAATGCTATTAAACCTGTAGTTGTTTCCGGTGAAGAAATGGTTGTGTATCTGGTGAAGGAAGGCAAAGAAGCCGGACAGGCTGTTGCTTACCTTGATGATGGCACGATGATTGTTGTAGAAAATGGTCGTCGTTTTATTGGCCAAAGTGCGTCTGTTATGGTTACGAGCGTTTTGCAGACTGCTGCAGGACGTATGATTTTTGCTAAAGCTAAGTAGGAGAGATTTTGATGGGCAAGGAAAATTTAATTGCTATTGTTCCTGCTGCCGGCGCAGGCAAGCGGCTCGGCTTAGGTATCAACAAAGCCTTTGCCGAGCTGCGCTCTGCTCCCCTCATTGTGCATTGCCTGAAAATGCTTGCTGCTACCGAACTTGTAACGCGTGCTATCGTAGTTTTGGCACCTGCGGAAGTGGCAGAGGGGCGCGAGCTTTTAGCACGCTTCAAACCGCAGTATTTTCCTGCGCTGCCTTTTTGCGTTGTTGCAGGAGGCAAAGAACGGCAGGATAGCGTGGCGAATGCGTTGGCGCAGGTAGCAGAGGATGATTGCTACATAGCTGTGCATGATGGCGCGCGCCCTTTTGCAGGGCGCGCTGTTTTCGAGCGCACGCTTGCTGCTGCTAAAGAGCACGGAGCAGCGATAGCTGCTGTGCCTGTGAAGGACACCATCAAGGTGGTGAATGCAGCTGGCGAAGTTGTGGCAACGCCTGAGCGCGCTGCGCTTGTAGCAGTGCAGACGCCGCAGATATTTCGAGGTAAACTGCTTAAAGACGCTTATGCGCATTTAAAAGCGCAGCCCGCGGCAGTGACAGATGATGCCTCTGTGGTGGAACTTTTAGGGCACAAGGTTGTTACAGCACTCGGACGCTATGAAAATATTAAAATAACTACGCCTGAGGATTTGGTCTTTGCCGAAAACCTTTTGGCGAAGGAGCAGGAAAATGGAAGAAAAAATTAAATTTCCGCAGCTACGTGTGGGCTGTGGCTATGATGTGCATAAATTAGTAGAAAACCGCAAGCTGATTTTGTGCGGCGTAAATGTTCCTTATGAGCTTGGCCTTTTAGGCCATAGTGATGCTGATGTGGCACTGCATGCTTTAATGGATGCACTTTTGGGCGCAGCAGGCATGGGTGATATCGGCAAACACTTTCCTGATACAGATGCGCGCTTTAAAGGCGCGGACAGCATGAAGCTGACAGAGCACGTGGTGCAGCTTTTGGCGCAGGCAGGTTGGCAGATTAATAACGTGGATGTAACGATTATCGCGCAGCGTCCCAAACTTGCAGGTTTTATTCCTGTTATGCGCGAGAACGTCGCACGTGTTTTGAACGTAGAGCCTGAATCTATAAATGTGAAGGCAACGACGACAGAAAAACTTGGCTTTACCGGTCGCGGTGAAGGCATTGCCGCGGAAGCTGTTGCTAGTATTATACGCTGGTAAGTGCTGGCGATATATGATATAATTAACAAGTTAGACGATAAAGTGTTAAACACTTTTCATCTTGCAAACATAAATAGTGTAAGTATAAATTTGGAGGGATAAATCAATATGTGTAATGATGAAGTTAGAGTAAGATTTGCGCCCAGTCCGACCGGACCGTTCCATATCGGTGGTGCGCGCAGTGCGCTGTTCAATTATCTTTTGGCTCGCAAAACCGGCGGCAAGCTGATTCTGCGTATCGAAGATACTGATCGTGAACGTTCTACCCCGGAATCTGAGGAGAATATTAAGGCAGCTTTGAAATGGCTGGGTATGGATTGGGACGAAGGTGTTGATGTTGGTGGTCCTAATGGCCCATACCATCAGATGGAACGCCTTGATATCTACAAAAAATATACGGATAAGCTGCTTGCTGAGGGCAAAGCATACTATTGCTATTGCACCGATGAGGAACTGGAGGAAGAACGCCAAGCTCTGATTAAAGAAGGCAAAATGCCTCGCTATATGGGCAAATGCCGTCATCTGACCGAAGAGCAGATCGCTAAATTTAAAGCAGAAGGCCGCAAACCGACCGTTCGCTTCCGTGTGCCTGCTGATCAGCAGATTTTAGTTCGCGATATGGTTCGTGGTGATGTTGTTTTTGATTCCAACAATATCGGCGATTTTGTTATTGTTAAATCTGATGGTATTCCTACTTATAACTATGCTGTAGTTATTGATGATGCGCTGATGCACATTACTCATGTTATCCGCGCAGAGGAGCATCTTTCCAACACTCCGCGCCAATGCCTCGTTTATGATGCCCTTGGTTTTGAAAAACCGACCTTTGGCCATATTTCCCTGATTTTGGGCAAAGATCATACTAAAATGAGCAAGCGTCATGGTGCAACCAGCGTTGACCAATATCGTCAGCTGGGTTATCTGCCGGAAGCTATCAATAACTTCCTTGCTCTCCTTGGCTGGGCGCCGAACAGCGAGCAGGAAATTTTCAGCATGGATGAGCTGATTAAAGAATTTAGCATGGATCGCGTGGCGAAGAACCCTGCTGTTTTTGATATTGATAAATTAAATTGGATTAACCAGCACTATATGCGTCAGCTGGATGCAGAAGCTTTCTTTGAATGTGCTAAACCGCATATGATTGCTGCCGGTTATATGACTGGCGAAGAAACCGGCGAAAAACTCGCTTGGTTAAAACGCGTTGTAGCAACTGCGCAAGAACACGTTTCCTACGCTGCACAGATTCCTGAATGTGTAGAAATGTACTTCAACGATGAATTTGATTTTGAAAACGAAGAAGCAGAAGCAGTGCTGAAAGCTGAAACTGTACCGACAGTTATCAATATGCTGCTCGAAGAGCTGCCGAAGGTAGAAACCTTAGACAACGCTGCGGTGAAAGCACTGTTCAAACAAATCCAGAAAGGCACCAAGCTTAAAGGCAAAGATGTTTTCATGCCGATTCGTGTGGCTTTAACCGGCAACCAACATGGTCCTGAGCTGGCAGCTATGGTTCCGCTCTTGGGTGTTGAACGTACTGCGAAACGCATTAAGGCTAGCCTTGCAAAAGCAGGAGTTGAACTGTGATGAACGCCCATAAGGCATCATCTGCTTCAGAATGGCTCCTAGGAGTATTATTTATACGCCGTCGTCGGCATTTTTCGCATCTGATACCTTCTTGACGTTCATTATCTAAAAATGAATTTAGGAGAAGCATTATGGCTATAAAAGTATATAACACTCTCACGAAACAAAAAGAAGAATTTGTGCCTATTACTCCCGGTAAAGCCAACATTTACGTTTGCGGCGTTACGCCGTACAATCATCCGCATGTTGGCAACGCTCGTCCCTTCGTAACCTGGGATGTTATCCGTCGCTTTTTGGAGCATGAGGGCTACGATGTAACCCACGTACAAAATTTTACAGACGTTGATGATAAAATCATCAACACTGCGAATAAAGAAGGCGTGCAGTGGTATGATATCTGCAACCGCTATATTGATTCTTATTTTGAAGTAATGGATAAGCTTAATGTTCGCCGTGCGCATGTCTATCCGCGCGTATCCGAGCATATTGAAGACATTATCGGCACGGTGCAATGCCTGATTGATAATGGTTATGCTTATGTTGTAGATGGCGATGTATTCTACAGCGTAGAAAAATTTGCGCATTACGGCGAGCTTTCCGGCCGTAATCTGGAAGATATGCTGGCAGGCGCACGTGTTGACGTGGATGACCGCAAGCATAATCCGATGGATTTTGCGCTGTGGAAATCTGCTAAACCGGGTGAACCTTCCTGGGACAGCCCATGGGGCAAAGGCCGCCCCGGCTGGCATATTGAATGCTCTACCATGAGCATGAAGTATCTGGGCAAAACTTTTGATTTCCACGGTGGCGGCAGTGATTTAATCTTCCCGCACCATGAAAACGAAATTGCCCAATCCGAAGGCTGCACTGGTATTCATCCTTTCGTACATTATTGGCTGCATAATGGCTTTATTACCGTTAATGAAGAAAAAATGTCTAAATCTCTGGGCAACTTCTTCATGGTTATTGATATCTTAGAACATTATGATCCGGAAACTTTACGTTTCTTCATCGTTTCCACGCATTACCGCAGTCCGCTGGATTTTAGTGATGCACGTTTAACGGAAGCACAAAAGAGCCTTGCCCGCCTGCGCCAGGCACAAGAAACTCTTGGCGAGCTCAGCGAAATGATGAGTGCTGGCCCGACTGCTGATAGCCTTGCATTGCGCGACAAGGTAAAAGAACTGCGTGAAGCTTTCATGGAAGCTATGCGTGATGATTTCAATACAGCATTAGCTATTAGCCATATGTTTGCGCTGGGCAAGGAAATCAACATCTATCACAAAGCCGTTGTAGATGCCGGTATTAAGCCTGATGGCAAGCTCGTTGCTATGTTGAATGACATTTTTGTTGAAATGTGCTCTATCATCGGTGTTCTTGAAAAGAACGCTGCACCTGCTACCGAAGAAGCAGGTGATAGCAAGGAAGCAGAACTCGTAGAAATGCTGATTGCTATGCGCCAGGATGCACGCAAAAATAAAAATTACGCATTGGCAGATGAACTGCGCAACAAGCTGAATGAAATCGGCATTGTTTTGCAGGATACCCCGCAAGGCGTAAAATGGTCTAAGCAATGAAATTTGAACAATATAAAATGCTAAAGGAGCACGCACTGGCAGCCTGCACTGCTGCCGGTGCGCCTTTTCCTAAAACTAAGGAATTTAATCCTATTCTTTTGGCGTATATTGGCGATGTAGTTTTTTCTATGTATGTGCGTCTGCGCCTGCTGCCGACGTCTAAGCATGTGCGTATTGTGCATGACATAGGCTCGAAGATGGTTTCTGCTGTCTGCCAATGTCAGGCCATGCAGGAGCTGGAAACTACGTTGAGTGAGGAGGAAGCAATTATCTTCCGCCGTGGCCGCAATGCCAAATCTATGGTTCCTAAAAGTGCTTCGGTGCACGAATACCGTATGGCAACAGCCTTTGAAGCACTCTTGGGATGGCTGTTTTTGGAGGAGCGCGAGGAGCGTTTAGAAGAAATTATGGATGCTTCCTTTGTAATTATTAGTAAATATATGCAGGAAAACAAGAAAAAATGAGGACACCCCTCTCGTGGTCTAAGGAGAAAGAGGAGTTGATTCTATTATGACTATGATGGTTAAATTGGTGCGCCATACGCCGGAACCTGAACGCACGGTAGCAATGAGCGCGCGCCTGTGCTATTCGCCGATTGGTGCTGCGCAGTTAGAAGAAAAAATCAGCGACGAACAGGCCGCCAAGCTGGTACGCAAGTTAGTAAGTATGGGTCATGCTTCTACCTTAGAGCATGTTACTTTTACTTTTGCTATTGAAGGTGTGTCGCGTGTACTTACACATCAGCTGGTGCGTCACCGTATTGCTTCTTATTCGCAGCAGTCCCAGCGTTATGTGAAGGAGCATGATTTTGAAACGATTATGCCTGCTTCTATCGCAAGTAAGCCTGAGGCTAAGGCTAAGTTTGAAAAGCTGATGGGTGAAATCCAGGGCTTGTATGACGAATTTATCGGTATGGATATTCCGGCAGAAGATGCGCGTTATATTCTGCCGAACGCTACGGAAACGAAAATTGTCTGCACGTTCAACGCCCGCTCGCTACTCAATTTCTTCAGCCTGCGCTGCTGTACGCGCGCACAATGGGAAATCCGTGCGCTGGCAAACGAAATGCTGCGCCAATGTAAAGAAGTTGCACCTGTGATTTTTGAAAACGCAGGGCCTACCTGTGTATCTGAGGGCGTGTGCCACGAAGGTGCAATGAGCTGCGGTCGTTTGCAGGCTATTTTAGCGGCGAAGGCTAAGGCGCAGGAAAAATAGGAGGCAGAAATGTCCGAGCAAAATAATGATTTAATCGCTGGGCGTAATGCTGTTAGTGAAGCATTGCGCAGTCAACGTTCTATTAATAAGATTCTTTTGCAGGAAGGTGCGCATGGCGGCAGCCTTGGTGATATTTTGAACCTGGCAAAGGCTAAAGGTGTGCCTGTAGAAATGGTGAAAGCGGAAAAATTGGATAAGCTGGCGAAAGGGTTGCGCCATCAGGGAATTGCTGCCCTTGCTGCGCCTATCGCCTTCCAGACGCTGGATGATGTTTTTGCACGCGCAGCAAGCAAAAATGAGGAACCGTTTATCCTGCTCTTAGATGAGCTGCAAGATCCGCAAAATGTGGGCGCACTTATCCGCAGCGCGGATGCTGCTGGTGTACATGGCGTTTTAATGCCGCGCCGCCGCAGCTGCCCTTTGAACGCTGTGGTAGCTAAAATTTCTGCCGGGGCAGTGGAATATGTCCCTGTTGTGCAAATTGGCAATATCGCGCAGACAATTGAAGAACTTAAGCAGCGTGGCTGCTGGGTTGTGGGCGCAGATATGGACGGTGTAGATTTTTATGCTGCTAATATGACAGGCCCGATTGTGCTGGTTATCGGCGCAGAAGGTAAGGGTATTGGCAGATTAGTAAAACAAAAATGTGATGATATTGTAAGTATTCCGATGAATGGCGGTGTAAATTCTCTGAATGCTTCTGCAGCAGGTGCAGTGCTGATGTACGAGGTTGTGCGCCAGCGTCATCAATTTTAATGAGGTGAAAGCATGGGTGAATATCTGATTATCGACGGCTATAATGTTATTAACGCGTGGAAAGAGTTTGCCCAGCTGCGCCAGGTGAATTTAGAGCATGCCCGCGAGATGCTCATTGCAGGTGTGTCTGAATATGCTGCCTTTAAGGGCTATCGTGCTATCGTAGTTTTTGATGCCCAGGAAGTGGCAGGCCTTGCTGCTACCGAAAAAATTCACGGTATCGAAGTTGTTTTTACTAATGAAGGTGAAACTGCTGATTCCTGGATTGAACGCCGTGCTTATGAATTGGGTAAGACAAAAGCGAAGGTGTTTGTTGTTACCAGCGATTACGCTGAGCAGATTAACATTCTTGGTGCTGGTGCCTACCGCATTTCTTCGCGTGAATTTAGGGAGCAGTATCACAAGGCTAAAAAGGAAATTGCTGCCAGATTACGCATTCCTGACCGTAAGCTGAACCGTAACGAGCTGGGAGGACGTGTGAGCGGTCATGTACTGGAGCATCTGGAAAAATTACGTCGTCTGAAAAGTTGACGTAATACTTCAGGCAGGCTATAATTTAAATAATGCCGCGCAGGCGGCGAAAAGAAAGCTATGGAGGCTATGTAATTTATGACCACAGATACAGAAATGCAAAACGATCCTTATGACGCTTTTGCAAAAATGACCGATGAGGAAATCGTTTTAAACGCCCAGGAAAATGACAATGTACTGGCGCAGGAGTATTTGCTGCATAAATACAGAAACTTTGTCAGAGCCAAAGCGCGCAGTTATTTTCTAATCGGTGCTGAGCGTGAGGATATTATTCAGGAAGGAATGATTGGCCTGTATAAAGCAATTCGCGATTTTAAAAGCGATAAGCAGGCATCTTTCCGTGCTTTTGCGGAGCTGTGCGTAACGCGCCAGATTATTACGGCTATCAAAACAGCAACGCGTCAAAAGCATATCCCACTTAATTCTTACGTTTCCCTGAACAAGCCTATCTATGAGGAGGACAGCGACAGAACGCTGCTGGATATTATCAGCGGCGTGAAAGTAGCCAATCCTGAAGATATGGTAATCAGCCGTGAGGAGTTCAGCGATATCGAAGGCAAAATGAATGATATCCTTAGTGATTTGGAATGGAAGGTGCTTATGAGCTATCTGGACGGCAAATCTTATCAGGAAATTGCCGCAGAGCTTGGCCGCCACATCAAATCTATTGATAATGCTTTGCAGCGCGTAAAGCGTAAATTAGAAAAATGTATTGCCAGCAAAGGAGATATTACTGATCTGCGCAGTGTTTATAGTGGGCTGCTTTCCATTGATCCTTACGAGCGTTTTAAAGGCAAAGAGGAGAAAAACAGCTAATTACTGATAAAACTGTAACAAAAATAGACATCATTTTGAGTTTTCAAGATGATGTTTTTTTATTAAGAGGATTTTACGCATTTGTAGCGAATAGTATAGTAACAAACTTTAGATAGCAAATTAACACTTCGGTGTCAGAGGAGGTTTTTCAAATGAATCAAGTTGAAGAATTGGTAAAAGTAGTTGCAGAGGCTCAGGCCGACAAAGGTAA
>CAVKDE010000032.1:0-3426 GCA_963654835.1 Duodenibacillus sp.
CTATTAGTATACACTATTTCCGTGCACTTGAACAGAAATATTTTCGCAATTAGCACGCTTATGCTATAATATTTATTTAGAAAACACGAACGGAGGCACGTCATGCAAGCAACCGGCATTGTCGCTGAATATAACCCTTTTCATAACGGACACCTTTACCACGTCCGCCAGACAAAAAAATTAACACAGCAGCCTGTGATCGCCGTCATGAGCAGCAGTTTTATGCAGCGCGGTGAGCCTGCCATTTTAAGCAAATGGCAACGCGCCGCTCTCGCCGTATATGGTGGAGTTGACCTTGTGCTAGAACTGCCTGTAAACTGCACGCTGCGCAGTGCGCAGTTCTTTGCCAGCGGTGCGGTAGAGCTTTTAGCAGCTACAGGCTGCGTCAGCACGCTCTCTTGTGGCGTAGAACACCCTGAGCGTGATTTTGTCGCCGCAGCCCGCCTTGCCAACAGCCAAACGGCGCAGGAAGAGCTACGCGCTCTCATAAAAGCAGGCGCAAGCTACGCCCAGGCGTGGGAAAAAATTTTAGGTACAGCAAACGCGCTAAACTCCCCTAACGATATTCTCGCCTTAGAATACACTAAAGCCATCAACCGCTTCGGTGCACCCATCACGCCCCTCTACATCAGGCGTGAAGATGCAGGCTACAACAGCACGCAGCTGGCACCGCTTGCCAGTGCCACAGCCATCCGCAGCGCGCTGGCGCAAGGCGATAACGCTTGGCAAAACTCCGTACCGCCAGCCACACGTGCTGCGCTTTTAGAACACACTGCCGGCTATGATGAAGCACTTTTGTGGCAGCTTATCTGCTACAGGCTGCGCACAATGAGCGCAGCAGCTATCCGCCAAAGCAGCGAATGTAGCGAAGGCCTGGAAAACTTGCTGCTAACTGCGGCTAACGCCAGCTCCCTGGCGCAGGCACTTGCGCAATGCACAAAAAAACGCTATACCACCAGCCGCATCCGCCGCCTTTTTTTGCAGTTACTCTTAAATGCAAAGCTAAGCACATGGCAAAAAAGCAGCCCTAACTACATCAGAGTACTTGCGTTTAACGATACCGGCCGCGCCCTGCTCAAACAGATGAAGAGCTCAGCAAACCTTCCTGTCATCACCAAACTTGGTAGAAGCGCACTAGACGCACAATTACAGCTGGAAACCCACGCTACTGATATCTGGGCTATGCTCCAGCGCGACGCAGTATTAAACCGCATGGGTAATGATCATCTTCTTTCACCGATATACGTACAAAAATAAAACGAGCCATAAGGCTCGTTTTATTTTTATATAGATTTATTCTTCTTCCTGAGTTTCTTGAGCTTCGCTCTCCGGTTCAGCTGCAGGTGCCCGCAGAATATTTTCCATCTCATTATTTACATTATCTAGATTGCCACTGATATCATGCAGAGCACTATGCAGGTTATCGCTCAGATAAGACAGCATATTCTCCGCATATTTCAAAGCTTCCTGCTTAATCTCCAGTGAATAGTTATCTGCTGCCTGACGCGTCTGCAAAGAATATTCATCCGCAGCATTTTTCACCTCTGCCTGGTACTGTGCAGTTTCAGCTTTAATTTCTTCGGCAGCAGCATTAGCCTGCTTTACAATCTCTTCCTGCTGCAGTTTGGCATCAGCCTCAGCCTGCGCCGCACTTAAAATGCGTGCAGCTTCTTCCTTAGCCTGGTTCACAATATTATCAGCATCAGCATAAGCCTTGTTGACAATATTTTTCTGCTCTTCCAAAACCTGATTTGCGCTTTTAATCTCGCGGGGAATAGCTTCCTTTAAATCATCAAGCACGCTGATAAGATCTGCTTCATCCAGCATAATTTTGTCCATAAAAGGAACTCTTTTAGCTTCTGACATCATGTTGTAGACTTCGTCAAAAATAGTTTCCAAAGCTACATTAGTTTTGTTACGTTCAATCATGTTCTCATCTCCACAGCTTTATTCAAACTTTTGATAAACATGCTCTCGCACACGTTTTTCAATACATTCAGGCACCAAATCCTTCAGCTGGCCGCCAAAAGTAGCTAGCTCGCGCACACCGGAGGAGCTGACGAAAGAATACTTAGCATTAGTCATAATAAATACAGTTTCCAGCTGGTTATCAATTTTTTTCAGCAGCAGAGCACGCTGAAATTCATATTCAAAATCAGTAAACGCACGCAGGCCACGCACAATAAAAGGTGCGCCCTCCTGCTTACAGAATTCGTTCAGCAAACCGGAAAAACAAGTAACGCGTACATTGGGAATATGCTTTGTTGCGTCCTTTAGCATCTCCACACGCTCTTCCATAGAAAACATGGCTTTATCCTTACCCGGATTATGAAAGACGCTGATAATCAACTCATCAAACATAGCACTTGCTCTTTCAAAAATATCTATATGACCCTTCGTCACCGGATCAAAACTTCCTGGACAAACTGCTCTACGCATAGCCAGACCTCCTAATTTATCTTTAATCTGCACGAGATTAAAGGAATCCTTGTAGTTATCTTGTATTTTATTCGACGTAAATGCTGATATTCCTTTTTATTTTTCAAAAATATTATAGCAAATAAAATCTACGATAGTTTCGCCGTAACGCTGGCTGCGCACCAGCTCACAGCTAACCGGCAGCTCACCAAGCTCATCATGCGCACTGCGTTCCACAACAAGGTAGCCGCCCGCTTTTAAAAAGGAACGCCTGCCTAAAAGCGCAATAATCTGCTGCACCCAGCCTTTATTGTACGGCGGATCACAAAAGGCAAAATCAAACAGCTCGCCGCCATGTGCCAAACGTTCCGCCACAGCAGGCGCGCTGCCTTTGAATACGCTACAATCAGCTTCCGCACGGCATTTAGTAATATTACTTGCTTTCATCAATAAAAGTAATCTGGCTTGCGCCGCGGCTCCAGCTTTCCAAGCCTAAATTGCCCGTCCCGGCAAACAAATCCAGCACCTTTGCTCCAATAATTTTACTGCCAATAATATTAAAAACAGATTCCTTCACCCTGTCCGCCGTCGGACGCACATCATATGTTTTCGGCACCGTCAGCTGCAAGCCACGCGCCTTACCTGTAATAATTCTCATGTATTGCTCCTATTTTTACGCATACGCGCATTAAATATATATCATTATAACACAAAAAGGAGCTGCGCAAAGCAGCTCCCGAAATTTTAATTTTTCTTAGTGATGGAAAAGTCGCAGCCCGGTAAAGGCCATGGCCATACCATATTTGTCACAGGTTTCAATAACATTATCATCGCGGATAGAACCACCGGCCTGTGCAATATATTGCACACCGCTGCGATGAGCACGTTCAATGTTATCGCCAAAGGGGAAGAAGGCGTCACTGCCAAGCGCAACATCTTTCAGCTGTGCCACCCAAGCTTTTTTCTCCTCACGGGTCAGCGGCTCAGGTTTTTCGGTAAAGAAGTTTT
>CAVKDE010000032.1:3436-10484 GCA_963654835.1 Duodenibacillus sp.
ACACGCCGTCAGCAAGTACATCCTCATAATCATCAGAGATATAAACATCAATCGTGTTATCACGATCCGGACGGCGGATGCTTTCTTTAAACGGCAAAGCCAAAACCTTCGGATTTTGGCGCAGCCACCAGATATCAGCTTTGTTGCCTGCCAAACGCGTGCAATGTACGCGGGATTGCTGGCCTGCACCAATGCCGATAGCCTGCCCATCTTTAACATAGCAAACAGAGTTAGACTGCGTATATTTCAAAACAATTAAAGAAATCAAAAGATCACGTGCTGCGTTTTCCGGAATTTCCTTATTCATAGTCGGGCGGTTTACCAATAAAGCATCCGTAATCTTCGCTTCGTTACGCTCCTGCTCAAAGGTAATGCCAAAAACCTGCTTGTGCTCTAAAAGCTCAGGCTTATAATTTTCGTCAATTTTAATGATGTTATAAGTGCCTTTGCGTTTGCCTTTTAAAATCGTCAATGCTTCATCTGTATAACCCGGGGCAATAACACCATCAGAAACTTCACGTGCCAACATTTTAGCAGTCGGCACATCGCACACATCGCTAAGAGCGACAAAATCACCGTAAGAACTCATGCGATCCGCACCACGTGCACGTGCATAAGCATTTGCCAGCGGAGAAAGCTCTAAATCATCAACATAATAAATTTTTTGCAAAGTTTCGCTCAGCGGCAGACCCACAGCAGCACCTGCAGGGCTGACATGTTTAAAAGAAGCTGCGGCAGGCAGGCCGGTTGCCTCTTTTAATTCCTTAACCAGCTGCCAGCTGTTGAAGGCATCAAGAAAATTGATGTAACCCGGGCGGCCGTTTAAAACTTCAATCGGCAGCTCCGCACCGTTTTGCATATAAATGCGTGTCTGCCCCTGATTAGGATTGCAGCCATATTTTAAAGCTAATTCTTTCATGAAATTTCCTCCTCTGATTCACTTCATACCAGCGAGTAAAAAATAAACCGACACACTGGTACAAAAAAATAAATTTGTGCCCAGACGGTCGGCATCACCGGTCATACTCCCCTGTGGTAATCCACATTTCCGTCAGTTATATGACCTACTAGTAAAATTATACTTTTAAGCACAATTTTTGTCAATACTCAGAGAGTGTGCTAAAATATCTGTAAACTAAATTTGGGGTTGTAGAGCTATCAGCTAACGTAACAGGCTCTCCTTGGGGAGAGCTGTCGCCGTAAGGCGACTGAGAGGGGTCTGCGCTTTTATGCTTACAAAAGCGTTATTTTAAGCGAAACCCCTCTCCGTCATCGCTACGCGATGCCACCTCTCCCCAAGGAGAGGCTCATTCGCAAAACGCCCCTACAAACTTCAATTTTAAAGGAGGAAAATAATATGACTTATTGTTACGTCTGCCCCCACCGCTGCGGTGTCGACAGACCGGAAAATATGCACGACGAAAACGGCTGCTTCGGCAGCTGCGGCGTAGGCCTCGCTCCCATCGTAGCCCGCGCTGGTTTACATATGTGGGAAGAACCAGTCATCAGCGGCACAAAAGGCAGCGGCACCGTCTTTTTCTCCGGCTGCAACCTGCACTGCGTGTTCTGTCAGAACTATGACATCAGTGCTAACGGCTTCGGCAAAGAAATTACGATAGCACGCTTAAAAGAAATTTACCACGAACTCATCGCCAAAGGTGCGCACAACATCAACCTCGTCACTCCCACGCACTTCACAGAAGCAGTGCTGAAAAGCTTAGACGAACCCTTGCCTGTTCCTGTTGTGTATAACACCAGCGGCTTTGAAACGCAGGACACCCTGCGCCGCCTTAAAGGCAAAGTGCAAATTTATCTGCCTGATTTAAAATACAGCGACGATATTGCTGCCATCAAATACAGCAACGCGCCCTACTACTTCCGCACAGCGACAGAAGCCATCAAAGAAATGTACCGCCAGGTAGGCGATTACGAACTGGACGAAAACAACATCATGAAAAAAGGTGTTATCATCCGCCACCTGATTATGCCAGGTATGCTTGATAACACCAAAAGAATTATTGACTGGGTGGCAAACACCTTTAAGCCGGGGCAGGTAATGTTCAGCCTCATGCACCAATACGTTCCCTGCGGTCGTGCGAGCGAATACCCGGAAATCAACCGCAAGGTAACAGATGCAGAATATAACGAGCTGGAAGCCTACCTTATGGCCAGCACCATTGAAGATGGTTTTGTCCAGGAAGGCGACGCAGCCTGCGAAGATTTCATTCCCTGCTTTGACGGCAGCGGCGTTTAATTTGCCTCTCTACGCAGCACTTCTGCCAAAACTTCAATACCACGGCAGATATCTTCGTTAGAAGCATATTCCGCAGGATTGTGGCTGATGCCTGCGCGGCAGGGGATAAAGAGCATTGTCGTCGGGCAGATTTTTGCCATATGCATTGCGTCGTGCCCCGCGCCACTGTTCATGTGTAAAAAGCTAAAGCCTTTTTCCGCGCAAATTTCCGCACTCTGTGCAGCCAAAGTTTCGCTTAAAGCCACAAGTTTATCTGCTGTGAGCATTTCTAGGCGCACGCCTACACTATCTAAAACAGCTACGTTTTCTGCAGCTTCACGGATAGCCGCCAAGGTGCGCTCAATGCTTGCTACATCTACGCCGCGCACGTCCACCCACAGCGTTACTGCGCCGGGAACGACATTAATAGAGCCAGGATCAATATCCACTACGCCAACAGTACCTACAGTGCCGTTGGCTTTTTCTTCTGTAGCAGCTTCGTTAACCGCCAAAATAAGCTTGGCAGCACTCACCAGCGCATCACGACGCATACCCATAGGCGTTGCCCCGCTGTGATCAGCTACGCCTTTAATATGAATTTTAAAACGTGTAGGCGCAGCAATGTTATGCACTATGCCAAGCTGGTTACGCGTCTGCTCCAGCACCTTGCCCTGCTCAATGTGCAGCTCCGCAAAGCAGCTGTAAGTACCAGCGGCAATAACAGCGTCTTTGTACGCAGCAGGGTCGCAGCCCCAGTTTTTCAACGCCTCAAGAAAGCTGATATCACCCTTTTTCGTACCACGCGCCAACTGCTCAGGCGTTGCACTGCCGGTTAAAAGCTTGCTGCCCATCGTGGCAAAACCAAAACGGCTGGATTCCTCCGCGCGGAAGATAATAACTTCCACACTACGCTCTAAAGTTTCCTCTTGCAACATATAAAGTGCTTCTAGCGCACCCACAACGCCGCACATGCCATCATAAGCACCACCGTGGATTACGCTATCTAAATGCGAACCACACGCTACAGGCGGCAAATCTTTGCGCACGCCCTCACGGCGCAAAAAGACGTTACCCACAGCATCTTCACGCACAGTAAGCCCTAAATCGGCCACCTGCGCCAAAAGCCAATTTTGCGCCTCTCTATCCAAATCACTATAAGCAAGGCGTGTTACGCCCTCTTCGCTGGCCGTAAATTTTGCCAAACCGGCAAGCAGGTTTGCCACACGCTCTTTATTTACTGTTTTCATACAAAAGCCCCCTTCATTTATTAAGAAAAATCCATAAGAACAAATCTATTATACTTTTTTCTCTCGTGCAGGGCAAGCAATGCAGGCACATTTACTGCTTTGTCACGATTTTTTTGCATTTCCGTAATTTTTTCTTGCATTTAGGCGCAAATCAACGTAAAATTATCATAGCAAATTTTAGAAAAGAGGTTACTATTTTGGAACGTAAAGTCATTCAAGTAGAAGAACGTCCCCCACTATTATTAAACATTCCCCTGAGTATCCAGCATCTGTTTGCCATGTTCGGCTCCACCGTGCTGGTTCCTTTTTTGTTCAAAGTAAGCCCAACCACCTGCCTGTTTATGAACGGTCTGGGTACGCTGCTGTACATTTTTATCACGAAAGGCAAAATTCCTTCCTATCTCGGTTCCAGCTTTGCCTTCATCTCTCCTGTGCTTTTAATTATATCGCAATCCGGTTATAACCATGCGCAGTCAGGCTTCATTGTTTTCGGCCTGCTGTTTATGCTCTTTTCCTTAATTATCCATAAAGTAGGCACCAAATGGATTGATGTTATCTTCCCGCCTGCGGCCATGGGTGCAATCATCGCGGTCATCGGCTTAGAGCTTGCTCCTGTTGCTGCTAACATGGCAGGCCTTACTGGTGATAATATCAATTTCACCACCATCGCCGTTTCCATGTTCACACTTGCTGTCGGTGTAATCGGCTCCGTTGCCTTCCGCGGCTTTATGAGCATCATCCCCATTCTCTTCGGTGTTATCTGTGGTTATATCTTCGCTGCCTGTGTAGGAATGGTAAACTTCCAGCCTGTTATTGACGCGCCGTGGTTCCAGGTTCCGCATTTTTATGCGCCTGTCTTTGATGTAAACGCCATCATGATTATTGCTCCTGCTGCTCTCGTAGTTTTGGCAGAACATATCGGTCACTTAGTTGTTACCGGTAATATCGTTGAGCGTGATTTAATCAAAGATCCCGGCCTTTCCCGCTCCCTCTTTGCTGATGGCCTTTCTAATGTTATCAGCGGTTTTGCCGGTGCAACGCCTAACACCACTTATGGTGAAAACATCGGCGTTATGGCTATCACTAAAGTTTACAGCACCTGGGTTATTGGTGGTGCAGCAGTTTTCGCCATCATCCTCTCCTTCTGCGGTAAGCTCAGCGAACTGATTCACAGCATCCCCGTTCCCGTTATGGGCGGCATCTGCGTGCTGCTTTTCGGCGTAATCGCTGCTTCCGGCATCCGCGTACTCGTTGAAAGCCATGTTGATTACAGCAAATCTTCCAACCTTGTTATGACTTCCGTTATTATGATCATCGGTCTTTCCGGTGCCAAGCTTTCCTTCGGTGCTTTCGCCGTACAAGGCATGGTGCTGGCAACGCTCGTAGCTATTATCATGAGCCTGCTCTTCAAACTTTTTGAATACCTGCACCTGATGAACGAATAATTTTTAAACACAAAACAGCCTGCAACCCTACTGCATATTGCGGTAGGACGCAGGCTGTTTTTCTTTGCCGTTTATTCCTCGCCAGGAGTAATCACATTAGAATAAGCAGTTTTAGCATTCACACCCGGTAAAAGCCCCAGCTTGCCGCTGAGCGCACTAATCGTATCTTGTGGAGCGTCCACCGCCACACAAATAATATTCACGTTCTTCGCGCGGTAGGGCAGGCCCATACGCCCGATAATAAACTCACTATATTGATGCAAAATATTATTCATTGCTTCCACAGCATCCTTATCTGAAACGATAAGGGAAATTACAGCAACTCTTGTTTCCATAAGCATATCCTCCTTGAAAATCAGGCACTTCGGCGCAATCTGTGCGCCTGTTAAAAATAGTATACCATAAAGCAGCAAAGTTGTGGTAAAATAAGCATAGTAATTCGCTAAGAGAAAGAAGGCTAAACATGGAATTTGTTGCTATAGATTTTGAAACCGCCAACGCCAGCCGCGATAGTGCCTGCTCTATTGGCATGGTAACAGTAAAAAGCGGTAAAATTGTTGACGAATATTATAAACTCATCCGTCCTAAAAATCTTTTCTTTAACCCGGATAACATCGCCGTGAACGGTATCACGCAGGAAATGGTGCAGGATGCGCCCACTTTTGAAGAACTGTGGCCGGAGATTTTCCCGCGCCTGCAAAATAAACAGGTGGTAGCACACTTCGCCAAGTTTGATATGAATGTATTGCGCAGCACGCTTTACGCCTATTATCTGCCGCTGCCAAACTTCACCTTTTTATGCAGCTGGCTGCTAGCCAAGAAGGCCTTCCCTTCACTCGGACGCTACAGCTTAGATTATGTCGCAGAATACATCGGTTTTAAATTTAACCACCATCAGGCCTTAGATGATGCCCGTGCCTGCGCCGCCATTATCAGCAAAGTTTTAGAACGCACACCAGCACAGGATTTTGCGCACCTCGCCAGCATCTATCACTTAGAATGTGGCAAAATGTATCGCACAGGCTTAGACCTTTGCACCACCGTAAAAGAGCCTGTGGACGTTATGGACAGCTTATTTTAAACAAAACTACCGAAGGAGTTTTTCATGTTAAATTTACTTTTCGCTTTATTCTTGTTCGGCATGCTGGTAACGCTGTGCAGCAAAGCCATTGTACGCGCCCTTAACCAACAGCAGCCGTTAAACAGTAAGGAAGCAGCACTTTTGATTGCGCTTTCCCTCGGCTGCATGATTGCGCTCAACGCAGGCGCAAGCGCAGTATATCGCACGCAGCTGATAGTATTTTAAAAAGGCAGAAAAAAGCAGGAGGATAATGTACCGCAAAGTACACTATCCTCCTGCTTTTGTATTTCCACCAATCAATCGCCAGATTGGAATAATGCTGGTGGATATGAGGGGAGTCGAACCCCTGTCCGAAAATATTGCCATACAACTTTCTCCGAGCGCAGACGTCATACATTATTTCGCGCAGCGACCGCCTGACGACGGGCTTTCGCATTGCTAGCCTAAAGAGTTTCCCTTAAAGCCTATAGGCATCAGCTTTAAAGTATCCCACAAATGACTGTCATTCCTCGCCCGCGGGAAGAGGCTCAGAGACAGTTAGCAGATTAGGCTGCTAAAGCGTATTCTTTATCAGCGTTTATATTTAAACGTCCCACCGATTAACGTGCAGATGGAACCACGGCTCGCTTATCATACCGCACCTATCCCCGTCGAGACCAGTACATACCCATACGTTAGGCCATTTTGCCTAAGGCAAAAACTGGTAAATCAAGAATAAGCCAATATGCTTTCTTTGTTACAATTGTAACATGCAACGCTTAAAAATGCAATTGATTTTTCTAGGGAATGACAAAAAGTCAAAGAAAATTCACTAACACTTATAGACCGTCGAGAAAGTATTATCTATTTCTCTCTTTCAGCGCACGTTCCATTTCACGCTTCGCATCCTTCTTCGCCATATCCTGACGCTTGTCGTACAATTTTTTGCCCACTGCCAGCGCCAGTTCCATCTTCACTAAGCCACGTTTAAAATACAGCTTGAGCGGTACCAGCGCATAACCTTTTTCCTTCACCTTGCCAATGAGCTTGTTAATCTCCGCAC
>CAVKDE010000033.1:0-8121 GCA_963654835.1 Duodenibacillus sp.
CAGCAGGGCAGATACAGGGGTCGGCGCAATCATCGCCGCAGGCAGCCAGCCATGCAGCGGCATAACAGCAGCTTTTACAGAGCCTGCCAAAATCATCAGCACGAAAATCGCCTGCAATACCCAGGTCGGTGCCATCTTCGTCGTCAGGAAACCGCCCGGAGTGAAATCCATCGTACCGCTGATGCAATAAACAGCGATAACACCAGCTAAGAATAACTGGCCGGAAATCAAGGTGTAAATCAAATACTTACGGCTGGCCATCAAAGCTTCCTGGTTACGCTTATGCAAAACCAAAGGATAACTTGCCAAGGTCAGCAGTTCGTAGAAGATAAAGAAGGTCAAGAGGTTCTCGGCCATCGCAATGCCCATAACAGCACTCATGCAGATAGCAAAAGCGGCAAAGTAACCTGTCTGCTCGCTCTCGTTATTGCAGCGCATATAGCCGATAGAATAGAAGTTCATGGGAACCCAGAGCATAGAAGCCAGCACGGCAAAAATCATGCCCGCAGGATCAGTGCGCAGGGTTAAGCCCACCGTATCCGTAATCTGGCACAGCGTCCACTGATACTGGTTGCCGTCTAAAACAGCAGGCAGCATAGAAAGGATAATGCCAAATTTAATCAGCGAAGCGATAACGCTCCACGCTTCACGCAGATTAGGCCATCTTCTACTGAAGGCAATTAAAACTGCCGCCAGGAAGGAAACGCCTACTGCCAGAAATGGTCTGCAATCTATAATAGTCATCTCAGAAACACCTCCGGCAAGCCTAACTTAATTACATCAGTAACGATATCTACACTGTAGAAGCCAAGCACCAGAATCATGATGCCGCCAACGAGAATGGGCACAGCCATAGCAATAGGCAGACCCAGCTTGCCTTCGTGCGGATGCACTTCGGTAAGTGAAGCTTCACGCTGCACAAACATCTGCTCAATAATACGGAAGAAATAAATTGCATTCAAGAGCGAGCTGATAACGAGCACAGCAATGTAAAAATACTGCGCGCCGGTATAAGCACCCAGCATCAGATACCATTTACTGAAGAAGCCGCAGGTAGGCGGCAGGCCGATCATAGAAAGAGAAGCGAGCAGCACAGTAATTGTGCTCAGCGTCATTTTCCTGTTCATGCCGCCTAAGCGATACAGATTAACTTCGCCGAAGCGGTATTCAATACCACCGATAACGAGGAACAAACTGCTCTTCATAAAAGCGTGGTTGATAACGTGCAGCACTGCGCCGATAAAGCCATACATATTGCCCATCGCCAGACCAATCGCAATGTAACCAATCTGTGCTACGGAAGAATATGCCAGCATACGGCGGAAATCATACTGCGCCATCGCCATGATAGAGCCAATCAAAATACCGGCAACGCCTAAGATGCCCAGCACATTGAGCGCACTGTGCATTACAGGGTTATCTACCTTGAAAATGTAATACACAAAGCGAATAAGTGCATAAGCAGGAGCCTTGCTCATGCAGCCTGCGATAAAGGCAGCTGCGCCCGGATGAGCGAAGGTGTAAGCATCAGGCTGCCAGCCGTGCAGCGGGAAGAGAGCCATCTTAATGCCAAAGCCGATGATAAAGCAGGCCACCGCAATCGCAAACAGCGGTGAATTAAGGTGCGGCACAACGCGCTGCGCCAAATCTGCCATGTTCAGTGTGCCTGTCATAGAATACAAGTAGCCAACACCTAAAAGGTATAAGGACGCGCCAATCGTACCAATCAACAGGTAACGGAAGGCTGCCAGCATAGATTTCCTACCGCCAAGAGCAATTAAGCCATAACCGGAAAGCGACATAATCTCCAGATATACATAAAGGTTGAAAACGTCGCCCGTGATAATCATACCCGAAAGGCCAACAGTCAAAAGGCCGAACAGCGTATAATAGCCGCCCACATGCAGCCAATCCTCATCTTTGACGAACGGACGGCTGTAGAGCGAAACCATCAGCGAAATGAAGGTAATCACCACAGCTAAAATGCTGTTAAGCGGGTCAAGCGCAAATTCAATGCCCACAGGCGGCATCCAGCCACCCATGTAGTAATGCCAGGTTTTACCGCCGCTGGAGATAACTTTTTCCAGCACCAGGCAGGCATTAGCAAAAGCACCGGCAATAGAAGCCATGACAATCCAGGAACCAAGGTTCTTGCTGATACGGCTAAACAGCATACATAAAAGTGATGCTGTCAGAGGTAAAAGCACGATTAAGACAGGAGCATGCTGTGTCATTTGCTTGCCCTCCTCAATACTTCGACCTCTTCCACCGAGCCGTAAATTTCTTTAATACGCATTAAGAGCGCAATCGCTACACCAGTAGTACCAAGGCTTACGACGATTGCCGTCAGCATCAGGCCATGTGGCAGCGGATTGATATAAGCATTAGGGTCAGTAGTGATGCCATTTTGAATAGGAATCATCGCCCCATCTTTCTGGGCAAAGCACAGGTAAAAATAAATTACCGCAACCTGCATGACGTTCATCGCCATCAGCTTCTTCATATAATTTTTGCTGAGGACCATACCGTACACGCCCAGGAAGAAAAGAATCATGACCAGGGAATAAATGCCTTTTGTTTTTAAAAACTCATTTAGCACTTCCATCTTCGTCACCCCTTTTCACAATTGCATCAAGCAGATTTATAATTGTCATCATTACGCAGATGGCAACGCCGATTTCAATGAGGAAAATACCCAGCGCATGCATTTCATGCTGCGGCTCCATATGAATCGGCATATAGTTGTAGTTCAGGAAAAAATCTGCGCCGCCGATTAAAGTCAGCCAGCCGGTGAAAGCATAAAGGAACGTGCCAACACCTGCAAGCACCACAGAAGTTTTGCCTAAAACATTAAATTTCGTATCAAAGCCTAAGATAAGACGCGCGAGCAGCACGCCCACAGAAAGCAGCGCACCAGCCTGGAAACCGCCGCCCGGAGAAAATTCGCCCAGGCACAAAACATAAATGCCATAAGTAATCGTAAACGGCACCAGCATTCTGAACGCCACATTCAGGATAAGACCGCCAAATGGTTCTTTCATCATTTGATAATCTCTCCTTCCTCCGGATCTTCCGGCTCCTCTTCAGGACGACGGCCGACAGGATTGCTCGTCAGCACCAAAACTGTGGTCAGGCCTGCAAGGAACATTACCGAAGTTTCCCACATCGTATCGAAACCACGATAGTCAATGATTACGCCCGTTACGATATTCGGCGAGCCTGTATCCTCCGCACTACGGGAGATATAGGTCGGGGTAACATGCTGGTTAGGCGCAGTGTTCGCGTCACCAATCTGCGGCAGGTAAGTTACAACGGAGCAGAACATACCCGTCATAATCGCTAAAATTACAGCAACTAATCCACGCATTATTTACACCACCTATCAATTTTTTTCAAAGAAGCTACAAAGAAGATGGTAGAAATGGTACCGATTACAGCCTCCGTAAACGCTACGTCCGGCGACCCCATCATCAGATACAGCAGCACAGCACAGAAGCTGAACGCACTGTAAATGATAGCTGCGCTCAAAATATCCTTGCAGAAAATTACAGCGCAGGTAATCAGAATCAGGAAGATAAGTAAAAGCGCTTCTATAGTATAAATCTGCATCTTATTTATCTCCTTTCATCTTGTTATGTTTATGAATATGGTTACGATTTCTGTTTTTCGTAACTTTTTTGTTGATATGGCCAACAGGTTCATCCGCACTGTGGTCGTTTTTCTCCAGGCCGACAAGCTTTTTAGCACCTTTAGAAGCCAGCGTCCATACAGGATGACCTGATTTATAAGCTGCCTTGCTCAAAATGTGCGAGCCAATCGGGTTCGCCATAAAAACAATCAGGAAAACAAAAGCCATCTTTACAGCTGTCAGCGTTGGGCCTTCGTAAATCATAAGACCGATAAATGCCAGATCACAGCCTAAGGTTTCACTGTTACCGGAGGCGTGGATTCTGGTATAAAAATCAGGCAGACGCAGCATACCGATAGCAGAACCGATGAAGAACACCAGACCGCCCAGTAAAAATAAAGCTGCAATAACTTCTCTTACGGAGGTAATACCAATCTGTTCAATCATATCTTCTTACCTCCTATAAATTTAGCTACGATTACCGAGCCGATAAAGCCGAGAATCGCATACGAAATAGCTATATCAACATACATATCAGGACGACCGTCAATATAGCCAAACAAAACCAATAATAAAATTGTGTCGGCGCCAATAACGCCCAAAGCATTCATTCTGTCAAAGATTGTCGGTCCGTTAAACAGACGTTGCAGCATAGTACCAATAATCAGAAGAATGGCTACCATCATGATATAGAATATAATCTGCATAATCATTCCTCACTCTCCACAACTGCAAAATCAAATTTTTCGCCGTACAAATCTGCGACTTTTTTCTGCATACCGCCATCAAGCACGCCTGCTGCTGCGCCAACGGTAAGTGCATGGATTTCATACACGCCATCATCCGTAACATTCATCGTTACCGTACCAGGGGTCAGCGTAATCGAATTAGCTAAAATAACAGAAGCCATCGGATTATCAACCTTGAAGCGGAAGCGGACAACCTTCGGGTCAATTGCCAGCTCCTGCGCCGTCGTTGCCAAAAGCACGTCGATGTTAGCCAGCACCAGCTGCCACATCAGCCAGAAAAAGTACATTATCATCTTGGGGACAGAAAAACCGAAAACAAAGTACTTTTTGCTGCCGTCCTTATTCGGTACGAGCAGAAGCGGATACGTTACCCACGTTGTGACTACAGCTGTGATAATGCCATAGACAACAAACTTGGTTTCCGTTCTTCCTGACAGTACCATCCAGAAAGCAAACAGAACTACCGCAAGACTTGCCATGTGCACCATAGGCGAGCCTACAATTTTTTTGTCGCTTAATACTCCCTGCTTTTCCACAGCTACCACCTTTCTTTATATTATTCTTGTTTATAATAACATTAAAGCAATAAGAGCCTTTTACCGCTCTTATTGCTTATAAATTAGACACAAATGTAAAAACTCCTGCTACTTTTTTTCGCCAGCAGCATAAAAGTTATGCAATTAAATTTTTTGTAAATCAATGAGTGCAAAAGCACAATCCTGTGCAGGCAGCATATGCGCCGCCAGGCGTTTAACACGCTCCAGATCAGCTGTGCAGCAAATTTCAATTTTGCCCACGCCCTCCGTACGCAAAAGCTCTTCTTTCTTCAACGCTAAAATGGCATCACCGCTTGTTGCCGCCGCAGGATCAATCACCTTTACGCCTGCGCCAAACTCTGCCTCAATCTGCTCACGGATAAAAGGATAATGCGTGCAGGATAAAATCAGCGCATCAATACCAGCTGCTTTCAGCGGCGCAGCATATTCCGCAATCGCTTGATTAAGCTCCTCGCTAGCAAACTGCTCACCTTCAATCAGCGGCACGAATTTAGGACACGCCAAAGGATAAACCTCGGCAGCAGGGTCAGCTGCTAAAATCGCTTTTTTATGCGCCTCGGTGCTGATAGTAAACTGCGTTGCAATCACGCCGATTTTTTTCTTTTTGCTTGCGGAAAGCAAAAGCTGCTCACCTTTAGACATGCCCACGATAGTAAAAGGATAATCTTTTTTTAGCGTATCCACGCCCAGCATCGTCAGCGTATTGCAGGCAATCACCAGCTGCTTGATATTTTTTGCTGCCAGCCAGGCAATCATCTCGCCCACAAACGCGCGAATCTCTGCCTCCGGACGCGTGCCATAAGGCGTGCGCGCTGTATCGCCCACATAAATAAAATCCTCGTGCGGCAGCATCTGATGCAAGCACTTTAACACCGATAACCCGCCTACGCCGGAATCAATCACACCAATTGGTTGCCTTTTATCCATAGCCAATTCCCCCTCAAAGTTTTTGCACTTTAACAAGTTAATTATAACACTGAAATGACGTTGGCGTATATACTAAAAAAGAAGTAAGCGAGATTTTTCTCAGCTTACTTCTTTTTATAGACAAATTATAGTTTGACGAGTTTAGTTGTGGCGTTTAGCCGAAGAGAAAGGCTCCCCTTGGGGGGGAGCTGTCGCCGCTAGGCGACCGAGAGGGGTCGGCACTTTTTATGCTTACAAAAGAAACCCCTCTCCGTCATCGCTACGCGATGCCACCTCTCCCCAAGGAGAGGCTCGTTCGCAAAACACCCTACAAATCTCAATTTACCCTGCCGTAATTCCTCCGTCAACCGCAACAACGCTTCCCGTCATAAAACTGTTCGCCGGTGAAGCCACGCTGCAAATAACATGCGCCACCTCGCCTGCCCTGCCCACCCGCTGCAGCGGGTACGACGCCGCCATATCCGCCAGCGTGTAACCGCCAGCCGCATCCACAAGCTGCTTAGCTAAGAGCGGCGTATCCACGTCCGCCGGGCACACACAGTTCACACGCACGCCAGGCGCAAGGTCGAGCGCCAGCGCACGCGTAAACGCCACCACTGCGCCCTTCGTCGCGCAGTACAGCGCACAGCCGTAATTGCCATTTAAAGCCGCATCCGAGGCAATATTCACCACGCTGCTCCCCTCATGCAGATAAGGCAGCGCAGCCTGCGTTAAAAGCATCGTTCCCTTCACGTTCACCGCCATCATCGCATCAAAATCAGCTTCCGTAAGCTGCTCTAAACGCTGCTCGCTATAAAAGCCTGCGCTGTTTACTAAAATATGCAGCGTAAAATCCTTGCCCTCACGCTCTGCCACCTTAGCGATAGCAGTTTTGCAATTATCAGCCTTCGCCACATCGCAGTGAATATAAATTGCGTTCTTCCCCGTCTCTTCATTAAGATAATGCATCGCCTGCATCCCGCGCTCACGTGAGCGTCCTAAAATATACACCCGCGCACCATCCATAAGCAGCTTGCGTGCTGCCTCCAGCCCGATACCGGAAGTGCCGCCGCTAATCACTGCACATAAATTTTCACAACCATAACTAAGTTTACTTTGCATTTTCTACATCCTCCGCAGCAAGTTCTTGAGGTAATTGTACCACAATTGTTGTCCCTTTGCCCAGCTCGCTTGCAAGAGAAAGCTTCATCTCGTGGCGCAAAGCAATCTGCTTGGCGATAGCAAGGCCTAAACCGCTGCCACTTTTGTTATGCTCATTGCGCGCCTTATAGAAACGGTCAAAGGCGTGCTCTGCATCCTCTGCCTTCATACCGCAGCCATGATCACGCACCAGCAGCTTATCGCCCTCTAAACATACTTCAATAGCACTGTTTTCCGGTGAAAACTTAATGCTGTTATGCAAAAAGATCATCAGCATCTGGCGCAGCCTGCCATAATCGCCATTTAACATATAGATATCTTTATCTAAGCTGCTGGTAATGCTCAGATTTTTATCCTTGCCCAGCTGCCTGCTGCCACGCACAGCATCACCAATCACATCCACAAGGTTCAGCGGTGCTTTTTCAATGGGGAAATCTGTATTCTGCAAGCGTGATAAATCCAGTAAATCGTTAATCAACCGCTGCAAGAACAGGCTCTCCTTATACATCTGCTCGTGGAACTCCTCCACATCTTCTTTTTCTGTAACCACACCATCACGCAGCGCCTCCAGGCTGCCACGGATAACCGTCACCGGCGTGCGCAGTTCATGCGAAATGTTGGCAATAAATTCACGGCGCAGCTTCTCCAGCTTCTGGCTTTCTGCATCCGCCAGTTCCAACCGCTCCGCCAGCACGTCCAACGTGCGCGCCAGCTCGCCCACCTCGTCATTTTGGCTGATGCTCGTGCGTGCGCCATAATCACGTTCCGCTAAACGCTCCGCGATATTTTTCATGATATTCAGCGGCTTTGTAAAACGCCAGCTGAGCATCACTGCCAAAAGCATACCCAAAACAGCTGCCGCAAGCAGGCTGATAAGCAGGATGCGCAAACCTTCCCACACCGCCTCACGCAAACCTTCGACAGGAGAGTGCAGCAAAAGCACCGCCTTCACGTTACCGTTGGCATCACGCACAGGCTGCCCCACAGTCAGCATAATACCATCAAGCATCGGATTATATTCTTCCAGTGCAAAGCGTTTGCCTTTAAAGCACTGCTCCACCTTGTCCTTCACCTGCTTAGGCATCCTTTCATACGCCTCCTTCGGCGTTTTGGGCGGTTC
>CAVKDE010000033.1:8198-10384 GCA_963654835.1 Duodenibacillus sp.
CAAAACGAGGCGGAGGAGTCTGAACCTCGCCTGTCAAAAAGGCTGGCAGAATACTGCTGCGATACTTCTTTTTCGCACGCGGAGCTTTACGCTCCGTATTGACATTTAAATTACGCTCGCTATCCACTACCCAGACAATTTCCTGCGTTACACTGTCAAGATAAGTAATAAACTTGCTGTTAGCAATACCAGTGCCATGACGCTCTTCCAGACGGTTCATGTTATCACTTAAAACATCAGCAATTTTTTCTGCACGTCCGCGCATCTCCTGCTTTTTGATATCAATCGTATGCTCCTTAAAAAACTGGTAGAACACACTGCCGATAATCAGCGCAAATACCAAAAGCACACCCGAAAAATATAACGTCAGCTTCAGCGCAATCTTATTTTTCATCTTTGCGACCCTCAAAGCGGTAGCCAACACCCCAGATTGTTTTAATCTCCCACAGCGGATGCTCATACTTATCTAATTTAGCACGCAAACGCTTGATATGCGAATCCACCGTGCGGCTGTCGCCAAAATAATCATAACCCCAGATACTGTCTAAAAGGTTATCGCGGCTAAACACCTTCGTCGAATTTTTTGCCAGCGTCCACAAAAGCTCAATCTCCTTTTTGGTCAAAGGCACATCCTCGCCATCAATCTGCACAGAATATTTATCAAGGTTGATACGCAGATTAGCATAGCTCAAAGTATTTTCACTCGCAGGTGCTGCATCACCAATGCGGCGCAAAACAGCTCGCACGCGCGCCATCACCTCCGGTGCGCTGAAAGGTTTAATCACGTAATCATCCGCACCAATATCAAGGCCCATAATTTTATCGTAATCCTCACCACGCGCCGTAATCATAATAATCGGCACCATGGATTCCTTGCGCAGGCGGCGGCACACCTCAAAGCCATCCAGCTCCGGCATCATCACATCCAAAAGCACCATCGCAATTTCATCTTCATATTGAATAAATTTATCTAATGCTTCGCGCCCGTCCAGTGCTACCACAGGCTCTAAGCCTTCCTTTTTTGCATAACTGGAAAGAATGAGGGTAATTTGTTTATTATCATCAGCAATAAGAATTTTTTTCATCTGCGTTGCCTCCTTAATTCTCTACTAATTATATAACATTTTACAAGATAGATGTGTTGAAATTATGTCACAAAAAAAGATATTTTTCAGTGAAAATTAAGTCAAAAAACATAAAAATGACATAAACCCGCGTTACAATATAGTCAAAGCTAAGGAACACCAACAAGTGAACCAAAGCATCAATAAGCTAATAAATCACGAAGGAGTGAACTAATATGTTGAATATGAAAAAAATGTTAATCGCCGGTACTGTTTTAGCCGCCTTCTGCGCTCACGCTTTCGCAGCCGAAGCACCTGAAACTCAACCGCAGGCTCCGACTATGAAAGAAAAAGTTGCAGCTATCCTCCATCATGACGAAAAAGATGGCAAGGACTTCCATAAAAAATTCAAAAAAGAAAAGAAAGGCCCGAAGCTGACCGCCGAACAAAAAGCCGAGCACAAAAAGCTCAAAAAAGAATGGAAATCCATGACCCCCGAGCAGCGTCAGCAGGCATTTGAAAAAATGCAAAAAGATCGCCAGGAAGCGCACGATAAATACGCCAAAGAAACTATGGACAAGCTCACCGATGCCCAAAAGGCAGAAGTAGAACAGTTCATCAAAGATGATATGGCACAGCGTGCAGCACGCAAAGCTCGTCTTGACAACATGACACCGGAGCAGCGCGATGCTGTAAAAGCCAATAAGCCTATGGAACAAAAGCAATTTAAAGATAAAAAAGGTTTTGAAAAACACCATAAAGGCGAATTCCGCCGCAATGCACCGCAAGACGGGCAGCATCATCCGGGTGAAATGCCGCCCGCACCCCCTGCACCGCAGGATATGATGGATTAAGCACTAGCATTTTTCCATAATATAAACATACTCAAACACTTTCCCTTTTACTTATAACTAACAAAGCACAACACAAACTCAAAACATTTCCTTAAACTCCCATCAAAAAAAGAAAAACTCATGTCTTACTAAATAGTAAAGCATGAGTTTTTTCTTATATGCCAAGGTGCTTACACGCGCACCCAAAAAATTTCCCCGTAAACGCAAAAAACACTCGCTTGCCGTCGAGTGCTTTTTACGTTTTTTGATGAGTATGAGTATATCATGA
>CAVKDE010000034.1:0-10224 GCA_963654835.1 Duodenibacillus sp.
CCTTTATTCAGCTGGGGGCATTTGTCGGAGGCCTTCTAGCTGTTGCCTGCGCTGTCATTATTCCGCGCATTATCGGTAAAAATTCTATTGTTATGCTGGTGCTTTCAGGTATTATCGTTTCCGGGCTGATGAATGCCTTTCTTGGCATTATTAAATATCTGGCAGATAGCGAAACGCAGCTGCCGGAGATTACCTATTGGCAGCTTGGTTCGCTTGTAAGTGTTACCTGGACGAATATTTTTTCTAGCGGTGTACCGATTGTAATCTGTTTATCTTTTATGATGATTATCCGCTGGCGGATGAATATTTTAACCCTTTCGGATGAAGAGGTACATATGCTGGGGCGTGATGCCGGTTGGCTGCGTTATGCAATTATTTTGTGCGCGACAATTCTTACAGCCTGCTCTGTGTGCATTAGTGGCACGATAGGCTGGGTTGGTCTTGTCATTCCGCATTTTTCACGAATGCTTGTGGGACCGAATAACCAACGCTTACTGCCACTGGCAATTGTCCTGGGCGCGTTCTTTTTACTTGCTATTGATACAATTTCCCGCGCGTCGATGAGCGCGGAAATTCCGCTAAGCATCCTTACAGGACTGATTGGCGCACCGTTTTACTTCTATTTATTGTTAAGACAAAGGCTGGCGTTATCATGAAGTTAATCGTAAATAATTTAGCATTTGCTTATAATGAGCAGGTACCCTTGTGGAAAAACGTCAGCTTCACGCTGAACAAAGGCGAGGTAATGACAATTTTAGGCAGTAATGGTATTGGCAAAACAACTTTATTGCGCACTCTGATTGGCTTTTTTAAGCCGCTTGGTGAAGGCAGCGTGCGCCTTCTTACAGATAGTGGTGAAGAATACACGCCTTACGCCAACCAAAAGGAATTTACCAGCCTCATAGGTTATGTGCCGCAAGTGCAGAATACAGCGTATTCCTTTTTAGTGCGTGATTATGTTGTAATGGGAAGAGCACCGCATTTAGGCGTGTTTGCCAAGCCTAAAAAAGATGATTACGCGCTGACGGATGAAGTGCTTGATGATTTAGGTATTTATCACTTGCGCAACCGTTCTTTTAACACGCTCAGCGGCGGGCAGCAAAGGCAGGCTGTTATTGCCCGCGCCATCGTACAGCAGCCGCAGCTGGTGATTATGGATGAACCTACAAACCATCTTGATTATGGCAATCAGTTTCGCGTGCTCAAGATGGTACAACAACTGTCGCAAAAGGGGATTGCCGTTATTTTAACAACGCATATGCCTGATCAGGCTTTTTACCTGGGTGGTAAAACTGCTATCTTGCGTCCGCAGGGCTTAGAAGTTGGCAATGTACGCGATATTTTAACAGAGTCAGCGTTAGAGGAAGTTTATAAGCTAAAAATTAAATTGCTCTACTTGCCGGAGCAGGGAAGGACTATTTGCATTCCGTACTAGCTTTTTATTTCACTCTCACATATAAATTTTATTATTGATGAATACGAGGTGTATCAGATGTCAAAGAAAAAAACTTTGCTTTTAAGTAGCATTATGTGCTCACTTATTCTTGGAACGAGTGTTATTTCTGCTCATGCAGAAACAATTGAAACTTTTAATCTTGATGAAATGGTTGTAGAAAGTTCGCGTAACCATAAAACCGCTTTGCCGGGTGGGTTTAACAATGATTCTTCCAGAGTAGGCCTTTTAGGTGAAACTTCTGTAATGAAAGCACCGTTTACTGTGCAGAGCATTACTGAAGAAACTGTCAGCAAGATGGCGATGCCTAATCAGGATTTAGATACTGTGCTTTCTAATGTTCCTGCCATTCGTACAGGTACTTCGCCGATTAAAACGGATTTTTCTATCCGCGGTGTGGCAACAAATGCTTCTGCTTATCTGGTAAATAATATTCCCGGTTTCTTTATCATGGCTACTGGTCCTGTAACCAATACTGTTGGCAGCATTGATGCGATGATTGGTCCTGCTGCTACCTTAAATGGTTCTACCCAATCTTTTCAGGCTGGCAATATTTCCGGCGCAACGCCTGGTGCAATTTATTTGAACACTAAACGTGCAGGTGAAAAAGATTTTATTAAATATACACAGACCTTTGGCGGTTATGGTGATTATGGCGAATATATTGATATCAGCCAACGCTTTGGCAAAGACCGTAATATTGGCGTAAGAATTTACGGACAATATGATGATGGCGGTTTGGCAATTTCCGGTGCCGGGCAGAGAAAGAAAAATTTATTTGTCAATATCAGCTATGAAGGCGAAACAACAAAGAGCAATCTTTTCGGTGGTTATTATGACCAAAAGCTTTTAGGCACGGAGCGTCGCTTTGCCTTGCATAAATCTGCAACTAAATTTCCTGATGCACCTGATAATAAAATGAGCTTTGATGATCCTAATGTTATGCATCAGGACAGCAACGGTTATATGCTGACCTTGAACCATCAGAAGAAATTGAATGAGAATGTGAACTGGTTTGTGAATGCTGGTATGAACCAGACTGTTGTACGCCGTTTTATTTATAATTCTGAATTTACCATTGATGCCAATGGCAATGTTATGGGTGAAGGCGCTTATCCCTGGTCTGATTATATGGATATTCAAAACCAATATTTACAGACAGGCTTAAAAGGTGATTTTATGACAGGTTCAGCAAAGCATAATGTTGCAGTATCTGTTGACCGTTCGCACCGTAAATTTTATAAGACTGGTAAGAATAGAAAAGATTTAGCTACTTTTGGTAATATCTATAGTGGCTTAAAATTTAATCCGGAAATTTTTGGCGCGGATGAATCTACTTCACTGAAGAAAAATTTGAATCACGAGGAAACGGATGTTACCTTAAACTTTATGGATAAAGTTGAAATTGGCAAATTAAGCTTAGTGGGAGCTCTTGCACGTCGTCATGGTGATTATGCTTCTAAAGGTACGGAAATTAAGGACGATAATTGGGCACCGACTTATGGCTTTTCCTATGCACCGACAGAGGCATTATCCTTCTATGCAGCTCATTCTGTTGCAAGAAGCCGTGGCAGTTTTGTGGATAGCGATGGCGGCAACGCGCTTAATGCTAATCAATTTTTAGATGGTACCAAGCTGAAAAACACCGAGTTTGGCATTAAAGCTAGACCTAACGAAAATCTTTCCTGGAGCTTGGCTTATTTTGATATGACGCAGCCGAATACACTAAAAACTTATAGCACTACTGATCCGACGAAATACTGGTTGAGCAACAATGGTAAAAACCGTTTTAAAGGTGTTGATTTCAGTGTTGATGCCAAACTGGCAGATAAGTGGAATACTTTTGGCGGGTTTGAGTATCTGAACGCTAAACAGGAAACTACTACTGATGCTAAATTTGAAGGCTTGCCGACGCATGGTTCTGTTAAATGGAGCGGCGTTTGGGGCTTGGAATATAAGCCTGATGAAGATACCAGCTTCACCAGCCGTTTGAGCTATACTGGTACAGGTAAATTTGTTCACAGTGCTACAGCAAGAGTGCTGGATATTCCTTCTTATGTCAACCTGGATTTGTTTGCCAGCCATAAGACGAGATTAAATGGTGTGCCGGTAAAGTTAACGGCAGCCTGCTACAATGTAGCTAACGACAGCCATTGGATTGCTCAGGTCGGACAAAGTAATAAATTTATGCTTAATAATCCGCGTACCTTCATGCTTTCCGCAGAATTTGAATTTTAATTAAGCTTTTCATACTCATCTCCATTTTATATACGACAACAGCAGCCGAGGCGGTTAATGCCAAGGCTGCTGTTGTCTTAGTTTAGTAATTTTTCGTAAATTACCATCTTCTATAGCCGTTATGATGTTTTTCACGTTCTGCCTTGCGCGCAGCACGCTCTGCTTCATAAGCTTCGCGCGCAGCGAAGAAATCTTCCAGCTTCCATCCTTTAGCAAGCATATCAATAAGTAGCTTGCCTGTGTTATTGGCATCATCAAAAGCTGTGTGCCAAAGGCCTGCGGTGTTCACTTCCTGCTCTTCTGTGGCACGCTTTAAGCCTGTGGTGTAATCATCACCTTTCCACAATTTATAGGCGAGAGCTAAATCAAGATAATCTTCATACTGCACAGGGTTAGTTATTTTATGGCGTTCGCAGCCTGTTTGCAGTACTTTGTAATCTTCTGTACCCCAGGCTACAAAAGATGTTTCGCCTGCTTCATAGAGAGCAGCAAGTTCATCAACCATAGCGGGAAATTCAATGGCTTTTTGCATATCTTTTTCCGTAATCATACAAAAATCCATGGAAGCTTTCGCCTGCTTGGGATAAAAATGCGGTTTGACGAAGTTTTGGATGCGTCCGCTTTCTGCAAGCGGCTCGCCTGCCAGCTTCACAGCACCGATTTCAATAATTTCCGAGAAGAAGCCGCGCGGACGGCCTACAGGACGTTCATAGGTAGTAAACTCAAAATCTACAACTAAAAATTTTTTCATGCTAGTCCTTCCTCCTTGGTTATAACGCGGTCAGCTTATTTTTTCTTGCCGCAGCATTTTTTATATTTTTTGCCGCTGCCGCAGGGGCAGGGGTCGTTAGGATAAACTTTTTTTGCTTTTGCACCTACACGATCATTTGTGGGCGCACCAAAGTTTGCAGGCATGGGGATTTCCACAGCTTCTGCTTTATTGATATCCCAGCCTAAATCAGCACTTGGCTGGAAATGGTTGGCGTAGGGCAGTGTGCTTTGCGGTGCTTGCGGGATGAGGTTCATTTCCTTCATGGTGTGGCCACGCAGGCAGTACATACGCGTGCCTTCTTCGCTGGCGTTTTTGGCGAGGGCAGAGAAAGCAGCTTTTTGCTCTGCATCAAAGTTCAGCTTGCCTGCGGCAAAGGTTTCAAAAAGCTTGTCTACGGAATCGCCCATGTTGAAATTGTTATAAGCAACTTCGCACCAATAATGCGCGTAGCTTGCAGGCTGCTTCATTTCTTCACGCAGATATTGGTAGAGTGCTTTGTAGCTAGGTTCATCTTTTAAATAACGGTATTGCGCTAAAGAAGCAATTTCTTTTGTTGTAGGCATATAGAAGCTGAAAGCTTCCTGGCTTTTTTCCAATTCCAGATAGAAGTTGTCTTTGAGTACATCTTTTAAAATAATACGCTCGCCACGGATAACGCATTGGTTGAAGTTAGCAGGAATTTCTTCCATGAGTGCCTTAAATTCATCCATGCTTACCTTGTAGCCACGCTTTTGGGTGTACATATTGTAGAAGGTTTCTACAGGAGCAACAACGTGCAAAATAGCGAAGGTGTCTTCGCAATCCATAAGCCAGGAAAGCTTTTGGCGTTTAGCTTGAAATTCTTCCGTATTGATTTGCGCATAAAGTTCGCGGGTTTCCTGCGGCACTTCGAGCATAGCGTCTTCGTAGCTGACGATATAACCCATGGTGTAGAAGGGACGCAGTAAATCACTTTCTTTCGCGGTAACAGCGAAGCATTCTTTTGCTAAAGCTGTTTCAAAGGCTTTGATGTTTTCCGCAGGCATGATGGCAAAGCGTGCTGCCATAATTTCGGGACGCAGCATTTCTTTATATAAAGCTGTTTGCAGTTCTTCTTTGCTCATTTTGCTGTGAGCTACGCACAGTTGGGTTGCAGCATTTACTAAATCATCTTTCGTGAGGGATTTTAAATAATCAAGCAGGTTCGGGTTACGTGACGGTTGGTTCTTTACTTTGGTCTTGCTTGCAGTAGTTGTCATAAACTAGTACTCTCCTTTTTTCTCTTAAAAACTCATGTATCCCTATATTATAAATAATTTTACGCAATAAGGCAAGTAGGGGAGGAGAGATAAAGAAAAAGCAGTGCGGCTGCACTGCTTTAAAACAAGGTTACTTCGCTGTTGCCAGCATGAGCTTAATTCTGTTTTCCTGATTAACACGCGAAGCACTTGCATCATAATCAAGTGCGAGGATGTTTGCTTCTTCCGCAATTTCCTTAATCTTATTAATCATGCCGCGTCCGGCGATGTGGTTTGGCAGGCAGCCGAAAGGCTGCGCGCAGATGATGTTAGTGTAACCGCTATGCACCAGTTCCAGCATTTCTGCCGTGAGCAGCCAGCCTTCGCCCATATTGTTGCCATAGCCGATAACACCTTTCGCCATCGCCTTTGTTTCTTCATATGTCGCAGGTGCGCTGAACGGAGCAGTATTGAGTGCCTGGTGCAGAATGCTTTCCAGATGCTTTAAATACCACATAGCACCTTTATTGGCACCATATTTCAAAAAGCTGCCGCCGTAGAGTTTGTAATCTGTAAGATAGGTATCCACGCAGTACATTACAAAATTTAAAAGACCGGGCAGCATATATTCGCAGTCTTGCTTTTGCAAGAATTTTTCCAGATTATTATTGCCCAAGGCAGCATATTTGATATAAATTTCACCGACAATGCCCACCTTCGTTTTTGGTTTGTAGGTAATCGGCACAGTGGCGAACTCTTCGGCGATGGCACGCGTGAACTTTTTCATGCTGCTAAGAGCCTGCGCTCTGCCGTTTTGGAAGGCATCATGCAGCTTACCCAGCCATTTTTGGGCTAGTTTATCTGCTGCGCCCTGCACAATTTCATAAGGGCGGATTTTATTGGTGAGATACATCAGCGCATCACCATAAATAACAGCAGCTAAAAATTTACGCAGCATGGTAGCATCAAGATGAAAGCCTGGCTGTTTTTCTAAGCCGTTTACATTGAGGCTGATAACAGGGATGTGTGTTAAACCTGCTTTTTCCAGTGCTTTGCGTAGCAAATAGATATAATTGGATGCACGGCAGCCGCCGCCTGTCTGGCTGATGATGAGGGCGGTGTGCTCTAAATCATATTTGCCACTTTCCAGCGCATTGATGAGCTGGCCGATAACGAGCAGCGCAGGATAGCAGATATCGTTATTGACATATTTTAAACCTGTTTCCACAACGTCGCGTCCTGTGTTGCGCAAAATTTCTGCCTTGTAACCGCAGCTTTGTAGTGCGCTGCGCAGCAGCTCAAAGTGAAAGGGCAGCATACCGGGTATTAAAATCGTGTGCGTGTTTTTCATTTTCTCCGTGAAGGGAGTAAAGTTTGTTTTAGAGTCTTCTTGCATAAGCTGGCTCCTTTAGTTATTTTCTAAATCGAACAGCCTAGCAGCCGAGAACAGGCTGCGGATACGGATTTTTGCCGCACCTAAGTTGTCGATATCATCTATTTTGATTTGCGTATAAATGCGTCCGTGTTCTTCTAAAATGCGGCGGCATTCATCAGCGGTGATGGCATCGCAGCCACAGCCGAAGCTGACGAGCTGCACCATGTGCATATCAGGATTTTCTGCGACGTATTTGGCAGCAGCGTATAACCTGCTGTGATATGTCCATTGGTTGAGCACGTGCAGATCTTCCTGTAATTCCTGCGGCGTGATATGGCTGCTCACAGCGTCCTCACTCACGAGGGCAGCACCCATTGTAGTAATAAGGCGGTCGATGCTGTGATTAACCTTCGGGTCAATGTGATAAGGCCTGCCTGCGAGCACTACAATTGGCTTATGCTGTGCGCGTGCCTTGCTGATAATTTCCTGTCCGCGTGCTTTGACCTGTGCTTCATAAGCATCATAGGCAGCGAAGGCTGCTTCTACCGCAGTTTTTATCTGGGATTTAGTGATATCAGGATACACTTTGGCAAACATTTCGTGCAGCTTTTTCACGAGCACTTTTTTGTGTTGCAAGCCAAGGTAATCAAAAAAGAAATGCACATCCTGCGCTGCTAAATCACGCATATTGGCGTGCAGCACTTCCGGATAATAGGCAACTACGGGGCAGTTATAGCAGTTTTCTGTGCCATCTTCATCAATGTTATACGTCATGCAGGGATAAAAAATATTTTTTACGCCATGCGCTAAAAGCCATTTGATGTGGCCATGCATGAGCTTGGCGGGGTAGCAGACGGTGTCACTGGGGATTGTTCCCTGCCCCAGACGGAAAATAGTTTTATCTTCAATCGGACTATGCACTACTTTAAAGCCTAAAGATGAGAGTAAACCATTCCAAAAGGGGAGCAGTTCGTACATATTGAGTCCCATAGGAATGCCAATTTCACCGCGTGTGGGCGTTTCGTTTACAGGCAGAGCTTTTAAAAGCTGTAATTTTTGGCGGTAAAGGTTTAAATCATCCTTCGGCGCCATGTGCGTGATGGGGCGTTCGCAGCGGTTGCCGCTGATAAAGCGTTTGCCGCCGGCGAAGGTGTTGATTGTGAGGTGGCAGTGGTTGTTACACAAACCGCAGGTCATGCCTTTAACGGTGTGAATAAATTCGCCCAGCTGCGCCAAATTCAGCAGCGTTGTAGCGTGCGGGTTTTCATTATAGCGGCGCATTGCATAAAGTGCTGCACCAAATGCGCCCATGAGGCCTGCTATGTTGGGGCGTACTACTTCCAGACCCATTTCCTGTTCAAACGCGCGGAGTACGCAGTCGTTTAAGAAAGTGCCGCCCTGCACTACGATGTGCTTGCCGATAGCTTCTTTACTGCTGGGGCGGATAACTTTATAGAGCGCATTTTTGACGATGCTGATAGAAAGGCCTGCGCTGATATTGGCAACGGAAGCACCGTCCTTTTGTGCCTGCTTGACGCTGCTGTTCATAAATACGGTGCAGCGACTGCCTAAATCAACAGGCATATCTGCCATTAAGCCGATGTGCGCAAATTCTTCCGCTGTGTAACCTAAAATTTCAGCAAAAGTCTGCAAGAAACTGCCGCAGCCGCTGGAGCAGGCTTCGTTCAAGAAAATGTTATCAATGGCGCCGTTATGGATTTTTAAGCACTTCATGTCCTGACCGCCGATATCAAGGATGAAATCAACATCAGGCTCTAAATATTGTGCTGCATAAAAATGCGCCATCGTTTCCACAATGCCGTAATCCACACCAAAACCGTGGCGGATTAAATCTTCGCCATAGCCTGTTACTGCGCCTGCCAGCAATTGGCAGTGCGGATATTTGGTATAAAAATCCGTAAGATATTGGCGCACGGCAACAACGGGGTTGCCTTTGTTGCTCTGGTAGAAGGAGTCTAACAGCTCTCCCTCGGGGCTGATAACGGCAATTTTAATGGTCGTACTGCCGGAATCAATGCCGATGAAAGCAGTTTGCGCTTTAGCAGGCGTGCTGATAGCAACGCTTTCTTTATTGTGACGTTCTTTAAATTTTTGGTAAGCAGCTTCGCTTTTAAAGAGCGGCGGCATATGTTCAAAGCTGTGGTTGGCTGCTGCTTCCTGTAATTTTTCCGGCAGGGAGGTAAAATCCACTTCGTGCTCTGCGCAAAAGGCTGCACCCATAGCCACGTAATACAAACTGTTTTCCGGGCAAACGCCTTGAATATGCAGCACTTCGTCAAAGCTTTCCCGCAGGCAGCTCATAAAAGTAAGCGGCCCGCCAAGATAAAGCACATGGCCTTCAATGGGGCGACCCTTGGCAAGACCGGTAACAGCCTGGCTGGCAACTGCATGGAAAATGCTCGCAGCTAAATCGCTCTTAGCTGCACCTTGGTTGAGCAAAGGCTGGATATCACTTTTGGCAAAGACGCCGCAGCGGCTGGCAATGGTGTAAGTTGTGGTTGATTCCTGCGCCAGCTTGTTCATGTCAGCAGTTTCTACATTTAAGAGCGAGGCCATCTGATCGATAAACGCACCCGTACCGCCTGCACAGCTATCGTTCATGCGTGCATCGAAGTGCCTGCCTAAAAATAAAATTTTTGCATCTTCACCGCCCAGCTCGATAACAGCATCTGTATCAGGGTTAAGCTTTTCTGTGCAGATTTTTTCCGCAAAAACTTCCTGTACAAACTGAATGCCGCAGGCATCAGCGATGCCGATACCCGCGCTGCCGCTGATTGCCAGCCGCGCAGTGTGCAGCGTAGGAAATTTTTTCTGTAATTCTTTATGTAAAGCTAAGATTTTTTCGGCAATCTGGCTATAATGGCGTTCGTATTTGTGGAAAAGTAAATTTCCTGCATCATCTAGAACAGCTATTTTTATAGTGGTACTGCCTATGTCTAAACCTATTTGCATTAGTACCTCCGCAAAAGGCTGCCCTAAATGCACCATCTACTGCATAATCACTCCTAGGAGTATTAATTATACACCGTCGTCGTGATTATTTGTATCTGGCACATTCTCACCAGCCTTGATTTGAAAAACTAATTATGTCTGTAAAATCTCATACTATATTGTAATACTTTACTAGGAATTAGTAAAACCTCTACAA
>CAVKDE010000035.1:0-1465 GCA_963654835.1 Duodenibacillus sp.
CGCCACCAACACATTCGCACTGCCATGGCTATCTACAAAGTGGCAATCAATGCCTTCTGCCTCAAAATGTTTTTTCAGGAAATCCATCACCCTGTTTACTTTGTCAATTTCGTGTGAGCCTGCCTGCATATTAACCAGGTTTTCCCAAAACAGCAGCATCTCATGCTTATTTTTTTCTACAAAAGCATGTAACTCGTTAATCGGTGCTTTCATCATAACCTCCATCTATCTGCATAATTTATAATGACTAATTTTATTTACGTGACAGAATTGTAAAATCAGACGTTTTTAATTTTACTAAACAACTATACGCTTGTCAACAGCATTATGTAACTAAAAAAAGCACTGCACCGCAAGTTTTGCTTGCAGCGCAGTGCGCATCTCTTATAAATTTTTATCTGATCCCCGCAATACCAAGAATAAGCCCCAACACGCCGCTCATGCACAGCGTGCGGATAACACTCACCTTATGGCGGATGCACCACAGTGAAATAGGCAGAACAATGCAGCCCATAAGATCAATCTTCGTAAAATCTTCCGGCAAAGTTTCCGTATTCCACAAAGCCAAAAGGACAAAGCTCAAACCGGCAGAGCAGATAAGAGCCACAACCGCTGGGCGCAAACCGTTCAAAATACCGCGAATCGGACCGATATCACCATATTTAAACATCAGCTTCGCTAGTGCCAGCACAATGAATACGGAAGGAAAAACAAAGCCAACCGTCGCCGTAATCGCGCCAGGTACGCCTGCTACCTTCGTGCCGACAAAAGTTGCAGCGTTAATACCAATCGGGCCAGGTGTCATCTGTGAAATCGTAAAAATATCAATAAACTGCGGCATCGTCATCCACGCATGGTTTTCAATAACCTCTGCCTGAATCAGCGGCATAGAAGCATAACCGCCACCGACGCAGAAAGCGCCAACCTTTACAAAACTCCAGAAAAGTTCCCAATAAATATACATCGCCCAGCCCCCTTACGCATACTTTTTGTCACGCAGCAGGAAGAAACCGATAATAGCATCCACAATAACTGCGTACATCAAATTAACATTAAAGAAATAATTAGCAATAAAGGTGCCAACAATAATCAGCATCGGCAAAGCCAGCTTCTTTTTGAACTCTTTCTTGAGTAAATCAATTGCTACGTTGATAATAATCGCCGTCGCACCACACTGCATACCTTTTAACAGCAGCTGGATGTATTGGTTATGCGCAAAAGCATCATAAGCATAGGAGATAATGCTCAGCGTAATCAGCGGCGGCAAAATCGTCGCTAACAGGGCCGTAAGCGTGCCACGCAAACCGCCCAGCTTATAACCCATGCTAATCGCCGCATTCGCCGCCACAACGCCCGGTGCAGATTGCGCAATTGCTACAAGGTTCAGAGCTTCTTTATCATCCATCCATTTATATTCGTCAACAAATTTTGCTTTAAGCAACGGAATAATAACAAAACCGCCACC
>CAVKDE010000035.1:1475-2210 GCA_963654835.1 Duodenibacillus sp.
CCAATGGTAAAAGCACTAATTACAAAAGTAGATTTAAAGAGTTTCCAGTAGAAATCTTTATCTACTTGTGCAGCTTCTGTCATATTAACAACTCCTCACTCGTGGAATGAAAATATTATAACACATTTGTGGATAAAAATCACTATTAGACTACACTATTTCGTGTAAAATTCTTTAGATGAAAGCTTTTGTTACAAAAAAGCACTCCCTGCTACCGCAGTGCAGTAACAGGGAGTGCAACATAGCTTGCTCAAGCTATCTTATATCATTTTTGATGCAGCAGATTACATCATGCCAGGCATACCGCCGCCCATCGGAGGCATTGCCGGAGCAGCGCCTTCTTTAGCAGGTTTATCAGCTACGATGGATTCAGTGGTGAGCACCATAGCAGCGATGCTTGCAGCATTTTGCAGTGCGCTTCTGGTAACTTTGGTCGGGTCAACGATACCAGCTTCAATCATGTCAACGTATTCTTCAGTCAGAGCGTTGAAGCCATAACCTTTGCGGCTGCGTTTGATGGTGTCAACGATAACAGCACCTTCCAGACCAGCATTGTAAGCAATTTGGCGAACAGGCTCTTCAATAGCACGTTTAACAATTTCTACACCGGTTTTTTCGTCGCCGGTTGCTTTAATTTTTGCCAGAGCAGGTTGAACTTGCAAGAGTGCAGTACCACCGCCAGCAACAATGCCTTCAGCAACAGCAGCGCGGGTTGCGTTCAGAGCATCTTCAATG
>CAVKDE010000035.1:2238-10114 GCA_963654835.1 Duodenibacillus sp.
TCTTCAATGCGCAGTTTTTTATCTTTCAGTTCAACTTCGGTAGCAGCACCAACTTTGATAACAGCTACGCCGCCAGCCAGTTTAGCCAGACGTTCTTGCAGTTTTTCTTTATCAAAATCAGAAGTAGTTTCCGGAATTTGTGCACGGATTTGGGCAACACGGGCAGCGATAGCATCTTTATCGCCTTGACCATCAACGATAGTGGTTAATTCTTTGGTTACACGAACCTGACCTGCACGACCAAGATCAGCAACAGTTGCGCTGTCTAACTTACGGCCAACTTCTTCGCTGATAACGGTTGCACCTGTCAGAGTTGCGATATCTTGCAGCATTGCTTTACGACGATCGCCGAAGCCAGGAGCTTTAACAGCAACAGCTTTGAAAGTACCACGCAGTTTGTTAACAACCAAGGTTGCCAATGCTTCGCCTTCAACATCTTCAGCAATAATGAGGAGTTCGCCGCCGTTTTGAACAACTTTTTCCAAAACAGGCATAATATCAGCAATCATAGTAATTTTTCTATCGGTAATGAATACATAAGGATTGCTCAGAACTGCTTCCATCTTATCAGCATCGGTTGCCATGTACGGGGAAATGTAGCCACGGTCAAATTGCATACCTTCAACAGTTTCCAGATGAGTTTCCATGGTCTTGGATTCTTCAACAGTGATAACACCGTCATCGCCAACTTTTTCCATAGCATCAGCAATCAGGTTACCGATTTCGTCATCAGCAGCGGAGATAGAAGCAACTTGTGCTTTAGCTTCTTTAGTTTCAACCTTTTGGGAAACATTTTTCAGTTCATCAACCAAAACGTCAACTGCTTTTTTGATGCCTTTTTTCAGAACCATCGGGTTAGCACCGGCAGCAACATTGCGCATACCTTCGTTAATCATTGCTTGTGCCAAAACGGTAGCAGTAGTAGTGCCATCGCCAGCAACATCGTTGGTTTTGATGGATACTTCTTTAACAAGTTGTGCGCCCATGTTTTCAAACGGATCTTCCAGTTCAATATCGCGGGCAATGGTTACACCGTCGTTAGTAATGGTCGGTGCGCCAAATTTTTTCTCTAAAACAACGTTACGGCCTTTAGGACCAAGAGTTACTTTTACAGCGTCAGCCAGAGCATTTACGCCACGCTCTAAGCTACGACGAGCTTCTTCATTAAACAGGATTTGTTTAGCCATTTTATATCGCTCCTTTAATTACTTCGTTATTACATGAAATTTTGGGTTTATATAACGCAGATGGTGCTTTCTACGACACCAAAAGAATTATTTTTCAATAGTTGCTAATATATCGCGTTCGCTCAGCAGCAGATAATCTTTACCTTCGTGTTTAACAGGTGTTCCGCTATATTTAGCAAAGATTACTTCGTCACCAACTTTTACTTCAGGTTTTAAGATGGTGCCGTTTTCAGCATATTTGCCTCTGCCTACAGCCAAAACTTTACCTTGCTGCGGTTTTTCCTTAACTGCAGTATCCGGCAGGAAAATGCCGCTGGCAGTTTTTTCCTCTACTTCTACAACTTCTACAACAACGTGGTCAGCTAATGGTTTTAACATTTTGTCATAACCCCTTTCAAATATCTTATTCCTACTATAAGAGTGAGAGTTTTTATTTTCTTGTTAGCACTCATTTTGCCCGAGTGCTAATCACAGTTCTTATTATATACGTTCTCACAAAAAAAGCAAGCCTTTTGGCTTGCTTTTTTACAAATTTGTCGCATTTAATTTCATCTTTTCGCCGCCGCAGCGATAATACTCTCGGCCAGCTCCTTTAAGCTGATGCGCTTGGCCATACTGAACTGCTGCATCTTACGATAGGCTTCCTGCTCCGTCATCCCATGCGCCGTCATTAAAATGCCTTTCGCGCGGTCAAGCAGCTTACGCGTTTCCAGGCTTTCTTTTAGCTCGCCCAGCTCCGCATTTAGTTTCTCTATCTCAGCAAAACGCTTCACCGCAATTTCCATCGCCGGGAAGAGCTGCTCTTCACGAATCGGCTTCACCAGATAAGCAATAACGCCTGCATCCGAAGCCTTGTCCACAATATCCTGCTGGCTATAGGCTGTTAAAAGCAGCACAGGCGCAAGGTTTTCTTCTGCAATAATCTTGGCCGCCGTAATGCCATCCATAATCGGCATTTTCACATCCATAATAATAAATTCAGGCTTCAGCTCCCGCGCCAGCTTAACAGCTTCTTCACCATTTGCTGCCTCGCCCACAATCTCGTGACCTGCGTCTTCCAACATTTCGCGCAAATCAAGGCGCAAAATCGCCTCATCATCTGCCAATAAAATCTTCAACTTTTTTAACATCTTCCATGCCCCTCCTTAGGAATTGTTACGAATGCCAAAGTACCGCCCTGCTCACGGTTTTCCAAAGTAAATTTGCCTTGCAGATCAGCCTCAGCCATCGTCTTGATTATTTTCAAGCCTAAGCTCTCGCGCATTGCTGCAAGTGAAAAGCCTTCCGGCAGGCCAATACCATCATCAGCGATAGAAAGAGTGTAACGCGCAGGTTCTTCCTTAAAGCGTACCACCAGCGTACCGCTAGCGCGTCCTGCAAAAGCGTGCTCAATAGTATTTTGCAAAAGCTCATTTAAAATCAGCGCAATGCTCGTCGCCTTATCCGAAGGCAGCTGCACAGGGTCAGCCTGAAAATCAGCGTGCAAGATAAATTCCGGGTTCAGCATACTGCTGATAATCGCCTGATAAATGCCTTTCGCCACCTTGCCCACGTCAATTAAGCCTGTATCCTGCTGCGATAAATATTCATGCACAATAGCAATGCTGTTGACGCGGTTCACGCAGTCACGCAGCACAATTTTTGTTTCATCGGACTGCGCCCGCCGCTCCTGCAAACGCAGGAGGCTGGCAATAGTCTGCAAATTATTTTTTACGCGGTGATGGATTTCTTTAATAACTACAGATTGGATTAAAAGCTCCTCGTCCTTTTTGCGCAGCTCCGTAATGTCCTGCAAAATGACGATAGCACAGCCACCTTTAGGCCTTGGCACCACAGGCAGGATGCGGATGGAAAGCAGAAGTCCGTGCATCGTAAATTCCTTGCTCTCTGCCGTACCTGTTTCCATAACCATACCCACCAAAGGCCAGTTAATTGCTACATCATTCGTGCGGCAGCCCACAATCGGCGCAATATCCATCACGTCAAACATATGGCGCGCGCGGTTATTGGCCGCAATAATCGTGCGGTTTTTATCCACCACCATAATGCCATCAGAAGGTAAAAGACGTGCATAATTAGCGTTATTGCCCACATTTTGGCGCAGGCTGCACAAAAGCTCCAGCGAAGCGTTGATAATAATTTCATCAGGCGCAGCACTTTCAAAGCTAATCGCCCCATAGCAACGTCCCCAGCTATCGCGCAAAGGGAATACTTTCAAGCTGTTGAACATGCCTAAGGCCCACTCCCGCTTGCCCGTTACCGGCATATTTTTTTGCAGCACACGCGCCACCAGCGGTTCTTCCACTGCGCGCACGCGCCTGCCTGTCATATCCGGACGCACATTGCCCACCTGGGTCATAGGCTGCTCCTGCTTATAAACATTAAAATATTTTTTGTTATCACCAGGCAGATAAATTGTCACAGCCGCATGGGCGATATCCGCCGCCAAACCCAGTGCCTGCTGCATAGCCTGCAGGCTGTTTTTTTGTTCTGCTGTTAAATTGCTCAGCAATTCCCCTCATCCTCCATTAAAAAGCAATAGATATTTTCCTTGCAGTATATTTCCCAGAAAGATTACAGTTTTTATTTTTACTTATTGCCCACTTATCCACTCTTTACACAGTGTTATCCACTATTTGTGCACAACTATGCTTTACTTATCAACCAAGTTTCAAAGAAGGATTAGCGTTCAAATCAAGCGAGCTGAACGCGCCTGCTTCATACATAAAATAACCGCGGCAGGCAATCATGACAGCGTTATCTGTGCATAAAATTTTTGTAGGATGCACTAATTGGCAGCCAATATTTTCCATCGCCACCGCCAAAGTATCCTGCAAAGTTTTATTGGCCGATACGCCGCCCGCCAGCACAATTTTTTTATAACCGGTAGCCTGCATTGCGTGTACTGCTTCTTTCACCAGCGCATCAACAACAGCTTTTTGGAAGGAAGCAGCTACATCAGCACGGTTTACTTCACGTTTAGCCTGCTCCTGGTTATGCAGATAATTAATTACGGCGGATTTTAAACCGCTAAAGCTAAATTCATAAGGCTTATCCAGCTTGGCCAGCGGAAATTTCATTGCTTCCGCATTACCGTCTAAAGCTAGACGTTCAATCTCCGGGCCACCCGGATAAGGCAGTCCCATAACGCGGGCAATTTTATCGAAAGCTTCACCGGCAGCATCATCACGCGTCTGCCCTAACATTTCAAAAGTATTGTAGCCTGTTACCTTTAAAAGTGCAGTATGCCCGCCACTGACAACAAGAGCCATAAACGGCGGTTTCAGCTCGCTATCAGCCAAAAAATTAGCAAAAACATGGCCTTCAAGGTGGTTTACACCAATCAAAGGCTTGCCTGTAGCCCACGCCAATGCTTTCGCTACAGAAAGGCCCACAAGCAGCGCACCTACAAGACCGGGGCCGTAAGTGACAGCCACAGCATCAATATCATCCATTGTTACCTTCGCCTGCGTAAGTGCCTCATCAATAACAGGCATAACATTTTCAATATGCTTACGCGAAGCAATTTCCGGTACTACGCCGCCAAATTTACGGTGAATAACAATCTGCGAGGAAATGATATTGCTTAAAACCTCGCGTCCGTTTTTCACCACTGCAGCAGCTGTTTCATCGCAGCTGCTTTCAATGCCTAAAATATAAATATCCTTCTGCTCCTTATTCATGGCCTGCTCCTTCTTTATACAGCCACATAATAACTGCATTTTCGTGATTATCTTCATAATAGTTCGGGCGAATGCCTTCGCTGGCAAAACCGCAGGTAAGATATGCTTTCTGCGCTGCCATATTGCTTTCACGCACTTCCAACGTCATAGCTTCTGCGCCCATTGCCCATGCTTTTTTAACCAGCGCAGCAGTAAGGCGCGTGCCATAACCCTGTCCGCGCTCAGCTTCCAGCACAGCTACGCGCGTAATCTGCGCTTCGCCTGCTACCAGCCAGAAGCCTGCATAACCAACAAGCTCGCCTGCGACCTCCATAACAAGATAAGTCGTCAGCTGATTGCCCAGCTCATCATGCAGCATTCTTTCATTCCACGCATCGTAAAATGATTCCGCTTCCAGCTTCACCAAAGCAGGAATATCCGCCTCGGTCATCGCTCTAAAATTTATTGTTGATGCTTCTTCTCCCACAGTTCCTCCGCCTCAGATCTTCTAATATAATATGGCTCAAGGCCAAAAATTTTCTTATCGTTTTCTGCATCAAAATCAGCCTGTGCAGCAAGTGCTACGCTGCTGCCTTTGGGCATCCGCAAGCTTTCCGGTGCAGGCTGCACAAAATCAGGCAGGCCAGCTTTAACCAGCTTTTCACACTCGCCCAAAAGTAAAGCAGGTGCGCCTTGCTCGGCAATACGCGCCAAAGCTTCATCTCTGCTTACAACAGCTACAGGTGCCAGCTCTACAAGTTCGCCTTTCCGCCACGCATAAAGTGCCTGGTAAAAATTGCCCTTTTGGGCATCTAAAACAGGCGCAAGCACTTTGCCTTCCAAAGGAATGTTATACGCCAAAGCTTTCAGCGTATCCACACCGTGCAGGTAACATTGCCAGCTATACGCCATAGCCTCTGCAGTTGCCAGGCCAATGCGCAGGCCGGTAAAAGAACCAGGGCCCATGCTCACAGCAAGCAGCTCTATCTCCTCTTTTTTCACGCCTGTGCGTGCCAAAAGCTGGTCTAACTGCGGCAAAAGGCCTTCGCTGTGCGTCATGCCCATGTTAATGTTATATTCTGCTAAAATTTTTGTATCACGGCACAAAGCCACAGCACATACCTTCGTCGCTGTATCAATTGCCAAAGTCAGCATCTTGCTTTACCTCCTCAAGCAGCTTTTCGTAACGCACGCCTTTAGGTTCCAGCACAGCTTTGCGGCCTTCGCCCTCATGGCGCAGCGTTATCTGCAAATATTCTTCCGGCAGCTCCTCGCTAAACAGCTCTGCCCATTCAATCAGCGTCACGCCATCCCCGCCTGCGTATTCCGCAAAGCCGATATCTTCCAGCTCCTCAGCGCGGTTTAAGCGGTATAAATCAAAGTGGCGCACTTCTAAACTGCTTCCCTGATAAACATTCATAATCGCAAAAGTAGGGCTGGTAACATCTTCTGCCGCCACGCCTAATGCTTCGGCAACACCGCGGCTGAGAAGAGTTTTGCCTGCACCTAAATCTCCGCTTAAACAGTACACATCACCGTCAAGTGCGTGCCTGCCTAAAATTCTGCCCAAAGCTTCGGTAGCAGTGCTGTCTTTTAAATAAATTTCCATCTCTAACTCCCCATTTGAAAAATGGCTGCTGCTACACCCCTCCGTCGCCACAGGCGAGAGGGCAAAGCAACAGCCTTCTCTAATTTTTTATAGCAAGGTTTTATTGCGCTCCAACGGATCTTCAATATCCATATGCCCGCTTAGCGTAACCACCTTTTTGCCTTCAACTAAAATCTGCACCCGCTTGATTTCTTTGAATTCTGTCAGCGTATTGGTAATTGCATAGCACAGCATCAGCTCCCCATAAGAGCCTTGCCCTTTTTTCGCCAGCTCCTTGGAAAAATCGGCATAGGCAGTGCCATTTTTATCAATTTTCAGGCTCAACACCTTCGTACCAATAGGCACAACATCATCCATTTTGGCATCCTGCGGTTTGGTGGAAACAAGAGCAATCAGCGCATTTTCCGGCAAGCTTTTGCCGTTATCCTGCATGGTAATTTTTTCCGGCAGCAGTTTTTCACTGCCATCACTCGCCGCACGATAAACAATAAAACTGATGTCCTTCTTCACCTGCGTTTCTGCCACAGGCTTTGTCTCCTGCTTAGGCGCAGGCAGTGTTTCACTGCAACCGCTCGCTATTACTGCACACAAAAGCAGCATCAGTAAAATTAACTTTTTCATTCTTGCCGCCTCCGTAGCTTAAGCAAAATATTTTTCAATAGCCTCGGCAATCAGTCGTGCCGTTTTCTTTTGGAACCATTTACCCTTCATCAGCGTCAGTTCCTTTTCGTTACTGATAAAGCACATTTCTACTAATGTAGCAGGCATACTGATACGCTTGATAACATAAAAGTTAGCCTGACGCACGCCTAAATCATCTACGCCAAAATTAGCTGCTAAATTATCCTGAATAGCTTTAGCAATGCGCAGATCATTATCAGTTTTAGGATAGTAATAAGTGGAGAAACCACCTACGCTTTTATTTACAGAAGAATTGATATGCAGGCTGACAAATAAATCTGAATTAGATTTTTCACCCACATTCACACGCGCCTGCAATTCCTGTACATCGCTGGCGTTAGGTCCATACACATCCACATCCGTTGTGCGCGTCATATAAATTTTCGCGCCTTTTTTCTCTAAAAGCTCCTGCACCTGTTTGGTAATCGCCAAAGTGATTTCTTTTTCTTTAGTACCATCACTGCCAATAGCACCAGGATCGCTGCCGCCATGCCCGGCATCCAGCGTGATAATTTTGCCGCTTATCCCGCCGCTCGTGCGGTATTTGCCGCTGCCTTTAATTGCAGTAGAAGTACTGCTTGCTGCTGTCGTAGTCTTAGCAGCAGTAGTGGTTTTGGCAGTAGTTTTATTTTCTGTTTTGCTTGCCGCAGGTTTGGCGGTACTTTGTTTAACGGCAGCAGTATCTTTTTTAGCCGCAGCCGCTGTCGTGCTTTGCTTAACAGTATTGGCAGCTGGAC
>CAVKDE010000036.1:0-9869 GCA_963654835.1 Duodenibacillus sp.
AGGTTGATAACCTACTGCGGAAGGCATACGGCCGAGCAATGCGGATACTTCGGAACCAGCCTGAATGAAACGGAAAATGTTATCGATAAAGAGCAGTACGTCCTGGCCGCCAACATCACGGAAATATTCAGCCATGGTCAGACCTGTCAGGCCAACACGCATACGAGCTCCAGGAGGTTCGTTCATCTGGCCGTAAACAAGAGCGGTCTTGTTGATAACGCCAGATTCTTTCATTTCGCCCCACAGATCGTTGCCTTCACGAGTACGTTCGCCAACGCCTGCGAATACGGAATAACCACCGTGAGCAGTTGCAATGTTATGGATCAGCTCCATAATAATAACGGTTTTACCTACGCCAGCACCGCCGAACAGACCGATTTTACCGCCCATTGCATACGGAGCGATAAGGTCAACGACTTTAATGCCGGTTTCCAAAATTTTAGTAGCTGTAGCCTGTTGGTCAAAGCTCGGTGCCGGTCTATGAATAGGCCAGTGATCAGCAGCTTCAACCGGAGTGTCATCATGGTCTACAGTTTCACCTAAAACGTTGAAGATACGGCCCAGTACACCAGGACCAACCGGAACGCTGATAGGAGCGCCGGTATCAACAACTTCCATGCCACGAACCAGACCGTCGGTGGAGCTCATAGCAACAGCGCGGACAATGTTATTGCCGATGTGCTGCATAACTTCTGCGGTCAGGTGGATTTTTACTTTACCCTCATCGGTAGTGCCATCAATATGCAGTGCGTTGAGGATAGCGGGCATGCTTTTAGGAGGGAACTCTACGTCGATAACAGGGCCTACAACTTGGACAATTCTACCTGTATTCAAGGTTTTAGCCTCCCTACGAAATATCTAATTAGTTTTGTGCCTGCTTGAGTGCTTCTACACCGCCAACGATTTCGTTCAGCTCGCGGGTAATGGAAGCCTGACGTGCCTTGTTGTAAGACAGTTCCAGGTTTTGTACCAGCTTGCCTGCGTTATCGGTTGCAGAACTCATAGCAGTCATACGAGAACCTAATTCGCTGGCAGCAGATTGTACCAGTGCGGCGTAAACTACGGTTTCCAGATACTTAGGTGCAAGTACCTGCAGAGTTTCGTCTTCATCAGGCTCGAAAATAAAGCTTGCGCTAGCTTTGCCTTTCTCCTTAGCAGGAGGTTCTACCGGCAGAATCTTGTCGCTGGTAGGAATCTGGGACAAAGCGGTTTTGAAAAGTGTAAACACAATATGCAGTTCATCGAAATGCTCATCAGCAAATTGTTTGATTGCATCCTGAGCGATTTCAACAGCATTTGCGTAAGTCGGTCTGTCGGAGTAACCGAAATGGCTGCTCAGCACTTTATAGCCACGACGTTGGAAAAAATCTCTAGCCTTACGGCCGCTGGTGATAATGACTACGTCATGCTCACATTCAGAAATTTCCGCAACAGCTTTCTTCAAAGCGTTGGAACTATATGCGCCTGCCAGACCTTTATCAGAGGCGAGCACCAGATAACCAACTTTTTTAACATCACGATGTTGAAGCAGCGGGTGTTTTTTGGCACTTAAGCCTGCAAGGATGCTCGGATCGCTCACAACGCTGGATAACACTTCTTTGATCTTGATAGCATACGGACGGCTTGCTGCAGCTTTTTCCTGCGCTCTTCTCAGGCGCGCAGCAGCAACCATTTTCATAGCTTTCGTGATCTTACCAATGTTACCTACGCTTTTCATGTGGCGATGAATCTCGCGTGCAGTAGCCATTAGTTAATCACCTACCTTCACTAACAAAGGTATCCTTGAACTCAGCGATAGCTTTCTTCAGAGCTTCTTCGTTCTCATCGGTGATTTTCTTGGTTTTAATGATGTCAGCACCAACTTCCGGATGGTTAGCTTCCATGAAGTCCAGGAATTCTTTTTCGCAGCGGGTTACTTCTTTAACTGCTACGTCATCCAGATAGCCTTTAGTACCAAGGTAAATAGCCATAACCTGTTTTTCAACAGACAGCGGGCTGTACTGGCCTTGTTTCAGAACTTCGGTCAGACGTTGACCACGATCCAGCTGAGCTTTGGTAGCTTTATCAAGGTCAGAAGCAAACTGAGCAAATGCTGCCAGTTCGCGGAACTGTGCCAAGTCCAGACGTAAAGTACCTGCAACTTGTTTCATAGCTTTAATCTGAGCAGCACCACCTACACGGGATACGGAAAGGCCGGAGTTGATAGCCGGACGGATACCGGAGTAGAACAGCTCGGATTCAAGGAAGATCTGACCGTCGGTAATGGAAATTACGTTGGTCGGAATGAAACCGCCTACGTCGCCTGCCAGGGTTTCGATGATCGGCAGTGCGGTGATAGAACCGCCTTTGAGTTCATCGTTCAGCTTAGCAGCACGTTCGAGCAGACGGGAGTGCAAATAGAATACGTCGCCAGGGTATGCTTCACGTCCTGGAGGACGACGGAGCAGCAGGGACATTGCGCGGTATGCAACAGCGTGTTTAGACAGGTCGTCATATACGCACAGAACGTCTTTGCCCTGATCCATGAAGTATTCAGCCATGGTTACGCCAGCGTACGGAGCCAGGTATTGCAGCGGAGCGGAGTCAGCAGCAGTAGCAGCAACGATAATGGTGTATTCCATAGCGCCGTGTTGTTCAAGAGTACGAACAATGCGGGCAATGTTAGAAGCCTTTTGGCCGATAGCTACATAAATGCAGATAACGCCCAGGCCTTTTTGGTTGATAATGGTGTCGATTGCAACTGCAGTCTTACCGGTGCCGCGGTCGCCGATGATAAGTTCGCGCTGGCCACGTCCGATAGGAACAAGTGCGTCGATACATTTAATACCAGTTTGCAGCGGGGTATCAACGGATTTACGATCTGCGATACCATGTGCAGGAGATTCAACCGGACGATGTTCAGCAGCAGCGATTTCGCCTTTGCCGTCGATCGGGTCGCCGATAGCACTAACTACACGGCCCAGCAGGTTTTCACCAACAGGAACCTCCATGATACGGCCGGTACGGCGAACAACGTCGCCTTCTTTGATTTTGGTTTCGCCGCCCATAAGTACGATACCAACGCTGTCCGGGTTCAGGTTCAGAACCATGCCGGATACGTTATGAGGCAGTTCAACTAATTCGCCAGCCATAGCGTTTTTCATACCGATAACGGTTGCGATGCCGTCACCGATTTTTTCTACGATACCAACTTCTTCCAGATCAGCATCCACATTGTAATTCTCCAGCTTAGTGCTGAGAGCATCACCGAGGGCTTCCGGTTTGGTGTACTCGTGAACGTCAATACCGTTCAGAGCAACTTCCATTTTCTTCAGCTTACGCAGTGCGGAAGCATCGAATACCTTATCGCCAACTTGTACGATGATACCGCCGAGGATAGAAGCATCAACTTTCTTGTTTAAGAAAATCTCGCGACCTAATTTCTCGGTCAGAATTGCAGAAATGGATTGATACTCGTCAGCCGACAATTTCTTGGCGGTAGTAACGTTAACATCTAACAGTTCTTTAATGGAACCCAGATCAATTTTGAAGTCGGACAATTGTTGCTTAATTAAAGCAATATTTTCTTCTGTCTTCATATTGTACCAATCACCTCCGAATACCGGCTTTTAGCCTGCTGTTTCGCATTTCAGCGGCATATATCCGGCCTATTAGGGAAAGCAGCAAAATTATTTCATGATAGAATCAACGATTTTGCTAGCCATTTTTTTGTCTTCTTCAGAACCTAACTTTTGTTCTACGATCTTGCTAGCAGCAATCATGGACAGGTTGATAACTTGGGCACGAACTTCGTCCATAGCTTTCTTTTGTTCCAGTGCGATTGCTTCTTTAGCAGTTGCAATAACCTGATCTTGTTCAGCTTTGGTGTCAGCCATGATCTTGTCATGTGCAGCCTGAGCAGTTTTGCGAGCAGCATCAACAATAGCCTGGGCTTCTTGTTTAGCTTCAGCCAGTTTTGCAGCATATTCAGCTTTAACTGCTTCAGCGTCAGTTTTAGCCTTTTCTGCAGCTTCCAGGTCGCTTGCAATTTTGTTTTTACGTTCTTCCATAATGTTGCATACAGGTTTGTAAGCGAATTTTGCAAGAACAAAAACTAAAACCAAAAAGTTCAGGATCTGCGCGATAAGTGTTGCATTGAAGTTAACCAATTATAGCACGCTCCTTTTGTAAATCTTGCAAAATAAAATTATTTAATGAACGGGTTAGCGAATACCAGAACGATAGCGATTACATAGCACAGGATAGGCATGGATTCGATCAAGCCTACGCATACCAGCATGTTGGTAAAGATTTTACCAGCTTCTTCCGGTTGACGAGCCATGGATTCAATAGATTTGCCGCACATGTTGCCGTTACCGATACCAGCGCCAGCAGCAGCACCCAAGCAAACAAGGCCTGCACCGATTACGGATGCAGCAGTAATGATTGCATTTTCAGACATTTGTTTCATCCTTTCGAAATTATGATTTTAAATTTTTTTAGCTTAAAAGCTTAGTGTTCGTCATGGCTAGCAAATGCCAGTGCATAGCTGCCCAAAGACAAAATGGTAAAGATAAAAGCCTGAACGAAGCCAATGAACAGAGAGAACATTACCCACAGTTCAGGAACTACCCACGGAGCCAGCTGATACAATACGATCAGCAGGATTTCGCCTGCCAGGATGTTACCAAAGAGACGAAGAGCCATGGTCAGCGGTTTGGTCACTGCATCCAAAAGATGCAACGGCAGGAATGCCGGACTCGGGCTGATAAAATGTTTAAAGTGGCCGATGCCCTGTTTCGCCACACCAACGCAATACGCGCTAAACGCAATTAGCAAAGAAAGCGCAAAGCAGGTATTAATGTCATTGGTAGGTGAAGTCCAGTGAACGCCAATCTGCGGAAGCAAAATACCTAATTCATTTGCTACCAGGATAAACATAAACAGGGTAACAATGAACGGTGCCATAAATTTACGGCCTTTGGATCCCAGGTTGTCTTCCATCAGACCATTTAAGAAATCAAGAATGATTTCCATTGCATTCTGCAGTCCGGAAGGAACCATTTTCGGGTTCTTACAAACCAGAAGGAACAGTACGAAAACGATTGCCATAGTTACCCAGGTCATATACATGGTCTGCATATTTACTTCACCTAAGAAGGTAGATTGGGTAAGGTAATGGATAATCTCTCCGGATTTTTCTGCGCCTTCAGCTGCTGCATTTCCCATTTTTACACACTCCTTTCTTCACGCCCTCTCATTTTGATGTTGGTACGCGATAAATAATAAATTTAAGATAAAGAATATATGTATCAGAAGAAACCCGCCAAATGCGCCATGCACAGCAAGCTTCATCTTTAACATCGTAATTATAAACGTCGCTGCCGCAGCTAAACGCGCCCAGCGAAACCGTTTCATAATTTTTAGTCCACGCTTAGGCTCCTCTACATAAGGCAGGGATTTTTTAATGCCTAAAAACAGAATGGACAAATCTATCGTGCCTGCCAAAACGCCGCAAAGCACGCCGTGGGCAAAAGCACTACGCTGCCACAGCCACAGCGGCACAGCAATCACTAATGCACACATAAGGATGCGTGCAACAAAAGCATTCGCGCCACTAGCAGCTATAGGAGTCAGATCAAAGCTTTTTTTCATCCTTTTTTTTGCTTAGCATCCCGTGAAAGGACGCTCCTTTGAATCAGATTATAATATGTCATAACCAGAGAAATTATCGCCAGGCCTATACATAAGCCGCGCATCGTGTGATCGCCTGTCTGAAAATGCCTGTCCAGCCAGTCGCCGCCAAAATACGCCAGCAAAAAATCTATCACCGCCATAAACGCCAGCGAAGAAACTGTTGCCAGTGCCTCAAGCATCCGCATATGCTCTTTGTCAGGTGTTTTATTGGTCATGATTTTTCACCACAGCAGAAATTCACAAATTCAACATATTTACTCTTTTAATTTTAATATTTTTCACAGTTTTTGTCTACGCTTTATGCGCAAATTCAGGTAAATTTTCTACATCAAAGCCATTTTTTCTTAAAATTGCATGGATAATGCGCTCGCAGGCCTTGCCATCGCCATAAGGATTAGCAGCCTCCGCCATGGAGCGATAATGATCTGCATCATCTAAAAGCAGATTTGTTTCGCGCAGCACATCATCATAAGCAGTACCGACAAGTTTTACAGTACCTGCTTCAACAGCCTCCGGACGCTCCGTAGTATCACGCAAAACGAGAACAGGTTTGCCCAGGGCAGGTGCTTCTTCCTGAATGCCGCCGCTATCAGTTAAGACGATATCCACCTTCGCCATTAAATTAGCAAACGGTTCGTATTCCATCGGCTCAATAAGATGAACGCGGTCTAAATGGCCCAGCTCCTGCTGTACGATTTCGCGTACCTTCGGGTTTTTATGGACAGGGAAGATTGCTTCCACATCAGCGTGGGTTTCCAGTACGCTCTTTAAAGCACGGTAAACGTGACGCATAGGCTCACCCAGGTTTTCACGGCGGTGAGTCGTCATTAAAATCAGGCGATGGCCGCTGGCAAAAACTTTATTGAAATCTTCATCCTCAAAACGATAACCATCTTTTACCGTCGTCTGCAAAGCATCAATAACGGTGTTACCGGTGACAAGGATGTGAGCAGGGTTGACATTTTCCTTGAGCAGGTTGCCCTTGCTGGTAGAAGTGGGTGCAAAGTGCATATCCGCAATCGCGCCTGTCAGCTTGCGGTTCATTTCCTCCGGATAGGGGGAATATTTATTGCCGGTGCGTAAACCGGCCTCCACATGACCCACAGGAATCTGCGCGTAGAAGGCAGCTAATGCTCCAGCGAAGGTGGTAGTGGTATCACCATGCACCAGCACCATATCCGGCTTTGCCTCTTCCATAACAGGCTTTAAGCCCATGAGCGCGCGCGTAGTAACGTCGTACAGCGTCTGCCCCGCGGTCATAATGTTCAAATCATAATCAGGCGTAATACCAAATAAATCCAATACCTGGTCAAGCATCTCGCGATGCTGCGCAGTTACAGCCACAATCGGCTGGATATATTCAGGATATTTACGCATTGCCAGCACCAGCGGGCACATTTTAATTGCTTCCGGACGTGTGCCGAAAACAGTCATCAGTTTAATTTTCTCCACGGTTAATCCTCCCTTTTATCTGTCGTTCAGAATACCGATTTTTTTAGCACCAACAGCCACAGCTGTAATAATTACGGCGATAATCAGTGCTGCATAAAAGCCGTCGAACTCTGCCCACAGCACTGCAGCAATGCCAAGAACGGCGGTAATGCCATACATCAAAAGCACGGCCTGCTTCTGGTTCATGCCCATTGCCAGCAGGCGGTGATGCAAATGGCCTTTATCCGGCTGAAAGATTGGTCTGCCATTGCTGTAGCGGCGCATAATCGCGAACGCTGTATCCATAATCGGCAGGCCGAGCGCAATCGCCGGCACAATAAGAGCTACGGTAGCAGCAGTTTTCACTGCACCATATACAGAGATCGCAGCTAAAGTATAGCCAATAAACATGCTGCCCGTATCGCCCATAAAAATAGACGCAGGGTTGAAATTATAGCGCAAAAAGCCGATAATACCACCGGCTAAAGCAGCAGTCATCACGGCAATGTGGTAATAACCCATCTGCATCGCCACTAAGATAACAGTGATGGAAGCAATAGCACTCACGCCTGCTGCAAGGCCGTCCAGGCCATCAATCAAATTCACAACATTAGTGAAGCTGATAACCCAGAACACCGTTAAAATAGCGGAAAGAATCCATTCATTAAGATAAAAATAACCGCCAAAAGGATTGTTGAGCCATTCAATGCGGATATCAAAAGCTACCAGAATGCAGGCAGCAAAAATCTGCCCCAGAAGTTTTACCTTAGCCGGCAGCTGATATTTGTCATCTAAAACGCCCACGATGGCAATCACGCTGCCGCCTACCAGGATACCTACGATATCTTTCGTCAGTTCCAGGCTTGCTACTGCGGCAATCATAAAAGCAATATAAATGGCTAATCCACCAAGGCGCGGCATAATTTTTTTATGCACCTTGCGGTTATCAGGCTTGTCAATCGCACCAATTTTAAAAGCCAATGTTTTTATATAAGGGGTTAAAACGTAGCTCACCAGAGCGGCAAGCAAAAAGGGAAAACCATAAGCACTTAACATTTATCTTCTCCAAATTGAATCGAATTCAACGCACACTAAACGAAGGGAATTTTTCTTGTCCTTATATAGTATAACATTTTTGCTACTTGCGTCAATTACTTTTGTTACAAAAACAACATTTCTAGCTTTTTTTCGCCTAATTTTTTCTGTTTTTATGCTTTCATATTATAGCATTTATGAAAAACAAGGCTTATAGCTATTTGGCATATGTTTTATGCGTAAGAATTTTCTTCACCACGCGCACTTCAAAAGATAAAAAATCAGTCCCAGCAATGCACCCATGAGCGTGCCGTTCAACCTGATGCGCTGCATATCTTTATCCACCTTGCTGCGCACAAGGTGAATCATGCGCTCGTCCGCCATAGCTTCTAAAACGCGTTCTACAACCTTGCCTAACATGCTTTGCACGCGTAAAATAGCAAGGCCTAAAAAATGCTGCAAATAAGTTTCCAGCTTGGCCTTAAACTCGCTGTTTTCGCGTAAGTCACGCTCCAAAAGCTCCATCACCTGCTCCACCGCGCGCGTCAGCACTGTAGGCTGCGTAAGCTCCCTGGCATCAGCGAGTGCATCCTGCGCGCGGCAAAGAGCCTTAATCATGTTATCTAAAAGCTGGCGCAGTGCTTCTTGCAGCGAAAGCTCATCTAACGCCCGTCCCTGCAAAAATTTTACTACCTGCTGCCACTCGCCGCTCGCATAAAGGCTTTCAATAGCACTGCGCGCCTGCGCAATAAACCAGCTGCGCCAGCGTTCATCGCTTTGCAGCCGCTTAGCCGTAGCAATAAGAGCTGTGCAGATAGCATCCGTCGCCTCATCTACGTTCACGATATCCAGCTTTTCGGCAAGCCATATTTTAATAGAACTGAAAAAGCCTGTCTTTTCCTGCTTAACCTGCTTTTCAACTTCCCTTCTGATACGGTCACGCGTGCTTGTAGCCTGCGCTGCTGCTAGCAGCTCGCCGCATAGCCAATCATAGAACGCTTCATCCTTACGCTGCGCAAGCAAATTTTTAAACAGCTCCTGCAGCCTGCTATAAGCATCTTCCGCTGCCAAGGCTGCTTTCAGCTGTACTTCCAGTTTACGGCTAAGTTTTTCTGTATCTATTTTGCGCAAGATACCTTCTAAAAAATTAACCAGAAAACCCTGCACACGCTCGCGATTACCTACCCGCTCTAAATAAGCAAGTGCCTCATCTAATAAAAACAACTGCTGCCTTTGCATAAGCAGCGTTTTTTTCGTCAAAAACTCCTCCTGCACCATCTTGGCGCAGCCACGCATAAAACCGGCCTTGTTTTTAAGCAGAATCGCTGTATGCCTGCCGATAAAAGGCAGCACTTTTCCCAGCCAGGGAACCTCAAAAATCGCCGTCACGGCGAACCAATCAGCAAAGCTGCCAACCAGTGCTGCCTCGGACATATAATAGCCCAAAACAAGCCAATCCCATGTGAGCGCACCAAAATGCCCCAGATACTGCCCCGCAAAATGCAATCGCAGGTACAAAAAGACAGCATAAATTGCGCCAGCGAGCAAAAAAGCCGTATCTGCTACCGACCATTTTTTCATTTCAGCCCACCAGCCTTTCTGCTACCAGCTCAAGTAAAAAAAGTATTCCGCCTAAAGCTGCGCCTAAATACGTGCCATTCTTGCGGATATTTTGCAAATCATCACCCACACGCCGCTCCATAGAAGCAATCAGCGCGTCCTTATCA
>CAVKDE010000037.1:0-9857 GCA_963654835.1 Duodenibacillus sp.
CGCCCACGTTCATCCGCCTCCGTATTGCTTGCCAAAATTGCACTCAGCGAAGGCTGGATACCTGCGCAGCAAAGGCCATAGCAAAAGTTCGCCACGCAGAACCACAACATTGTCTGCGGAGCAGCAACCACAAAACTCATTATGCCTGAAACAAGCGTTGCCGCACACAGCGCACGGTAGAAGCCATGCTCCTGCCCAAAACGCCCCCAGCTTGGCGCAGTGAGCGCACTTGCCACACCCACAAGCGAAAAAGCTACGCCGGAAAGAAAAATAATGTTGCCTTCACCATTATTCAGCTCACTTACATACAAGCTTAAAATCGGCTGCACCAGCAAAATAACCATCTGCGCCATCGCCACATAAAGCAGTGTTTCGCGCACAATAGGCTGCGCCAGCAGTTTTACGCGTGGCTTGCTCTCCTTTTTCGTAGGAGCGGGAGCCTTCGGCGGTTCAGGAATGTAAAACATAAACACCAGCGTAATAATCGTTAGCAGCGAACCTGCCACAAAAAATGAAGCACGCATACCAAACAACGTTGCCAGCGAACCGCCTACTAAAGGACCGATAACATTGCCGCAGGTTAAGCCTGCCTGCAAAATACCCAGGCTCACACCCAGTTTTTCCATCGGCACAAGGCTTGTCGCTATTGCCAGGCACACGCTCCAAAGACCTGCGGCAAAGCCTTGCAGCACACGCACGCCAAACATCTGCGCAGGTGTAGTCACTATACCGCCAAGAAAATAAGAAATCGCCAGACCAGCACCAGCACGCATCGCCATCATCTTCTTGCCTTTCGTATCCGCCATCTTGCCCCAAATCGGTGCCATGATGCCGCCAATCAAAAAGGTGATAGAAAAAATTGCGCCGTTCCACAGCTTCACGTCAGCAGCACTCACGCCAAGCTCATTCATTAAATACATCGGTAGAAACGGAATCAGCATTGTATAGCCTGACGCCATCATCACCACATTCGCCGTAAGGATAGCAAGGATAACCTTCCAGTTTTTCATTTACGCATCACCTCTATCATACACTACAAAATTTCTAGGGAATTAGATTATTATAACGCTATTTTAGTAGCAGTGCAAGAGGGGAATGCGCACAAGCAAAGGAAAAACGCCCACTAAACTATCAATACCGCTTTGGTACACTCTGGCGTCATTGCTCATAAAATAAGCTAACGTATATCGCTCATTTTTAGCAGATTATATGCATCCTGCCAGCTTGTTAATGACAACTGCCATAAATCACTCACTAGCTGCAGCGCAGCTTTGGCATCGCGCCCATATAAATTACACAAACTGCGCACTCCTGCATAAGGATAACTCGGATAATATGCCCGCGCTCCTCTTAGCTCCTGCACAATAGCATCTGCCAACTGTTGCTGATTCTGCTCTTTGCACCATAGATAACGGATAAATTCTGCTAAACTTTCTTTAACCGTGCGCACGCAGGCAATGTTAGCACCCGCTCCAAACCAATCTGCCTGCGCATTTTTGTAAGCTACGCTTGTCGGCAAAGCCTGCACTGCACCATGCTTTTGTAAAAAAGTATAATGATGCAAAGCATGCACACGTTCATGCGCAAGAACAGAATTATAATAAGCTGTATAAGGCCAATTATGCTGCGCACATTCTGCCTGCAAAGCCTGCACATATAAAATTATTTCCCCGGCTTCATTAAATTCGCCATGCACAAGGGAGCGACATTTTAACTGTGTGCATTTTTTCTGCCAAGCTAAATACTTTGCCTGCCACTTACGCAAAATTCTAGCGTCAAGAGAATTTTCTAAAGCATCCAGCTCAACCAGCAAACGCTTGCCCTCACGCTGCACAGCAATCGCATCATACTTGCCATACTGTTTATAACGAAGAAGGCTGCTTTCGCTATAGGATGATGTTATCCCTAAGGCAGCAGGCGCGGATATTATTTTTTTCATAATAAAAGGGAAAAATACATCATTCATTGCTTAGAAACTCCTAAATAAAGGAAAAGCCCCCGAGACGCTCTACTTTCTCGGGGGTTTTTCGCGTGACGCAATGCTCACGCTCTTCTATCGTTTGTTCACGTTTATTGTATCGCATTTATGTTTAATTGTCAAATATCGTCACCACAAAATATTGTAATTTACGTCAGTTCTGTTTTGTTATATTGCGCTCAAAATCGCTTCTTGTATAGTTTTTGTATACCAGGCACTTTTTAGCAGATTTCATATCTTTCCAAAAACTAAAACCGCCCCCAAACCTAGTTTGGGAGTGGCTTTCTTCTGGTGATCCCGGCCAGAATCGAACTGGCGACCTACCGCTTAGGAGTTATTTTACCATTTTATACATTAATTAAACAAGCAAAATATGTTGTCTTTGTTAAATTTTAGCTGTTAAAATATGGAATATCGTTTAACTCGTGTATGTTTTTCACGCATTTTAAGCCGTTCTTGTAGAGTAAATTGTATAGTAGCACGCGATTTATTTTCAATTTCAGCTTCCATATAGCAAAGCTATTCCTTAATATATTCCTCGCAAAGTTCAAGCTCAACTGTACTATAATAGTCATCAGCCAATAAATCGCATAAAAACTCTCTGATTTGTTGAATAAATACGTCCTCAGTTAACTCAGCAAGTGCTTTATTATATTCTTTAGGCGGATATTGACGCAGCAGTAGAACATAATATTATCATCGTAATCACTAACACCCTTGAAGCAGCCAAATAGTTCGGCAAATTGATAATTTTATCTATAAGCTTATTGCTATCATCTTTCCGAATCAAATGCGCCTTTGAAATAAAATCCGTATCTAGTAAAGCGTATTTTCCCTCTCCCATACACCTCACCTTAACTTTCTCTCAAGAAACGCTTATACAAATCATTAATCAATTTTCGATCAGATTTTTCACGTTCTTCAGTCAGATATCCCTCACATATATTAAAATCCAAATTATCGCTCAATGTCCCTAGGTGTATCAAGCCATTGCTATTTTGCCACTGACAATCTTTCCCTATCATGGTCATTCTCTTAAGAATTGACTCTGAATCAACACTAATCAGATTCCTTGCTTTCTGCTTAGAAATAATTCTGCATTCCATAAGCCGAATAACCATAGCCTTATAAGGAATGGCAAATAAATCTATCAACGTCAATACATCATCAACGTCTAAGTTCTCCTTTGCAATTCCATAAACTTCCATTCGTGATTACATAATGCAATAGCTTATTGATGTTATCCTCATTTTCAAAAAGTTCTTGTACGCCAATAGTATCGGAAAATTCCATTTTGCCAACTCCTTTACCGCCAAAGATATTATTAAAATCTAATAACCTAACCTATTAGATTTAATATAACCAATGATTCTTAAATAATCACAAAAATATTTATATTAAGGTCAAAATTGCTTAATGCTCGTAATACTTCCATTATATCACAGACAAAACTGTGAAAATAGTCTTTTAAAAGCTAACAGGCGAAAGAAAAAAGCCCGGGGGCCTAATCCCGGACTTTTTTTATTGGCGTGATTGAGTTCACGCGCTTTTACTCGTTTGTTCACGCTTATTCTATCGCGTTCATGCTTAATTGTCAAATATCAGCTCATTTTTTCTTCACGATTAAACTCATCTAGTATAAATTCATCGCTTTCTCCCCACATTGCTGTTGCTGGTGTTTGCAAGCACCAATAGGTATGACTTTTGGAGAATAACAGGTACGCTTCATCAAAGGAAATATTTTTTTGTGCTGCAATAAGCTCAACAACACGGCGCAACTTCTCGTAAATATCAAGCGTCAAGTCCATTCCTTTATAGATATATTTGCTAGTCAACTTCATACCTCCTAACTAATTTGATGTACTTCAATGATTTTTCTGTGTTAAGGCAAAGCTGATCATTCACCTTGAAATAAGCCAAACGTTCCAGTGCTTCTTTAACTGTATAAGTGCCATTTATATAACGGTTTACTGTAAGCATGGTGTTATCATCAGCGACAGGTCCAATAACAACATCAAAAGGATGCTGCACTCCACCTAATGCTCGATTCTCTTTTATAAATTCTAACCATTCAGCCGTCAAGCCATCAAACATTTTAAAATTCAATTCTTCCGCAAAAGTAAATTCATAGACATACACATAAGCAGTGCTACTATTATTTCTTAATGCAATATTCTTTGCCCAAGCTTCTGCCTGTGCCTGAATCGTAGTTGTATAAAATCCTTTTCCAAAATCTCTTCTGTTTTTTGATTTGTTTAGATCAATATTCTCAAAATCAAAAGCAGTTCCATGATAAACAATTATTTTCTTCATGCACTCACCTGCTTTAACATATCTTCCGCAAACAGTGCTGCTTCATCTAAGTCTAACATATGTAAAACAGCATACTGAGAACGAATTGCTGGTATCACGTTATGCTCATTAAATAGTTTTAATACATTCTCTGTTTTTTCGTTATGCTTTTGTGCATATTCTTCTACAGCTGCAATAACGAGCAAATTACAATCTTGAATATCTTGCTCAGACATAATCAGCACCACCTTTTCTCAGTTAAAATTATAAAGAGTTTTCTTTATTATATCACATACTACGTTTAATTACAGTACATCAATAACGCGGTAATATTATCCATCTTAGGATACATAAGGTAATTCCTGCCACACAAAACCATACAGCGGCATAATCGCCTCCAAATATAACAATAAATGCTCCTATTCCAACAGCAAAAGCTCTATAAAAACTTTTCCGCGATCCATCCTGCTGCTCTATCAGATAATACCCTAACAGCGCAAGCATTAAGATATGTCAATGTGTCTTTAACTGCTTCATCAACGCGCTTGTTTATATTTTGCTTTACAATATTTTCACTTTTTGCTAATGCATTCTCTCGTTCCCTTATTGCCAACATTCTGCTTTGCTGTTGCTATCTTCCTTCAAATTCAGCTCCTTGATGCAGAGCTTCAGTTTCTCTTTTTTTCTTAAAAAATGTCTTGACAAAGGGGTACAGTTTAGGCTTAGTATACAAGTTTCGATGTTTCACGCAAAAACAAAAACCGCCCCCAAACCTAGTCTGGGAACGGTTCTTTTCTTGGTGATCCCGGCCAGAATCGAACTGGCGACCTACCGCTTAGGAGGCGGTTGCTCTATCCTACTGAGCTACGGAACCATATAAACAGCTCAGGCAGAACTCAAGCCTTTCCACCCAAACTGTATTAAATATTATACCGCAAAAAGCGTGTGCTGGCAATGAAAAAAGCAGACTCCTGACTAAACATCAAAAGTCTGCTTCAATAATCAACGCTTAATGACCTTCTGCCAGCACTTCTTTGGCGATCTCATCCGCCATCCCGACAGGCATGCTCCATTCCACACGCACGCCTGTTTTGCCCCACAAACGCGTAAGGGCAACTTTAAAATCATCAACACTAGCCAAAGGCTCTAAGGTTTTCGTCACAAAATCGCGGATAGTTTCACCCTGAGGCACGTCCAGCGTCAGCGGCGTAGCGAGATATTTTTCTACAGCTTCTTTCGCCTCCTGTACAGCCAAAGTAACAACAGCGGTTTTGCTTGCTTCGTTATATTCTACATAACCGTAGTTACATTTATAATTTAAGGTTACAGCATAATTACTCATTCTAATCCCCCTCTACATTTCGCTATTAATTATAGCAATTTATAAGCATAATAGCAATATTAGCTCTTAATTAGGTAATTAAAACAAGTCTTATCTTCTGCTGAATACAGGCTGCAAACGTTTTTCCATCGGCATTTTATCGGAAGTCACAGCAAGCTGCGCCATTTCATATAACGTGCTCTGCGCGCTCACAGGCTCCAGTTTATTACGCACGCGGCGATAAGTTCCGTTAGACTGCATCTGATGCGCACCCACATTATCACGCAGATACAAATCAAGCAAAGCCTTAATACGCTGAATATGCTCCTCCGTTTCTACGGGGAAGAATAATTCCACACGGTCATTTAAATTACGTGGCATCCAGTCTGCACTGGAAAGATACAGCTGCTCATCGCCACCGTTGGCAAACCAGAAAATGCGGCTATGTTCCAACTGCCTGCCCACAATGCTGCGCACCGTAATATTTTCGCTGATGCCTTCAATACCTGTACGCAAGCCGCAGATACCACGCACAATCAAATCAATATGCACGCCTGCCGCCGAAGCTTCATACAGCTTTTGAATGACAGGCTGGTCAATGAGAGAATTCATCTTGGCAATAATATGCCCCTCTTTGCCTGCGCGTACCATCGCAATTTCATTATCAATAAGAGCGTAAATTTTTTCACGCAAACCTAAAGGTGCCATCACCAGCTTGTTCCAAACAGGAGGCTCGCTATAACCGCTGAGCAGGTTGAAAAACGCCGAAGCGTCGCTGCCGAACTCGTCATTTGCCGTCATCAGGCCAATATCAGTGTACAGCTTTGCTGTATTATCGTTATAGTTGCCCGTGCCAAGATGCAGGTAACGCTTAATACCGTTATCTTCCTTGCGCACAATGAGGATAATCTTTGCGTGCGTCTTTAAGCCAACCAAACCATAAATAACGTGACAGCCAGCTTTTTCTAAGCGACGCGCCCACAAGATATTATTTTCTTCATCAAAACGTGCCTTGAGTTCCACAAGCACCGTTACCTGCTTGCCATTTTCCGCAGCGCGTGCCAGCGCAGCAACAATAGGGCTGTTGCCGCTCACGCGGTAAAGCGTCTGTTTAATCGCCAATACGTTAGGATCATCCGCTGCGTCGCTCACCAGCTTTACTACAGGGTCAAAGCTTTCATACGGATGATGCAAAAGGATATCATTAGCGCGAATCGCCGCAAACAAATCGCTGTCATCAGGCAGCTCCAGCGGACGCTGCGGCACAAAAGGTTCATACAGCCAAGGCCACATACCGGTCATGCCTGTAAATTTAAAGAAGCAGGTGGCATCCAGCGGTCCGTTGATTTCGTAAACCTCCATATCCGTAACATCAAGATTTTCTTCCAGAAACTTTTTGATACGCGTATTGTTCGTCTTAAAAATTTCCAGACGTACCGCTGCGCCGCGCTTACGCTTGCGCAGCGATTCTTCCACCTCTTTCAAAAGGTCAACGCTGTCTTCCTCTTCCAAATCCAGGTCACTGTCACGCGTTACACGGAAGGAAACCAGATCTAAAATATGGCAGCCTTTGAACAAATCTGCGCAATGGCTGGCGATAATATCTTCCAAAAAGACGAAAGTACGCTTGTCTTCCGGCACAACCTCAATAATGCGGTTCAGCACACTTGGCACCTGGATAAGGCCCATGCTGTGCTCGCCATCCGCCTTAATCAATTCTACAGCAAGGTTCAGCGTTTTATTTGCCAAAAAGGGGAAAGGACGCGAAGCATCCACCGCCATCGGTGTCAGCACAGGATAAATAATCTCGCGATAATATTCTTCCAACCAATCCTTCGCCACTTCGCTCAAATCGCTCACCCGACGAAAATGCAGCTTGGCAGCGTTCATCTCCGCCATCAGTGCCATCAGATACTTCGTCTGTGTACGCACCTGCGCATGCGCCGCCTCAGAAATTGCGTCCAGCTGCTCCTTGACGGACATACCCGAAGCATCACGCTTTTCAATCCCGTTATCAAAATTACTCCACAAGCCTGCAACACGCACCATGAAAAATTCATCTAAATTAGAAGCAGAAATTGCCACAAATTTTAAACGTTCTAAAAGCGGTGTATCTTTCACCATCGCTTCCTTCAAAACACGCAGGTTAAATTTCAGCCAGCTCAGCTCTCGGTTATAAAAATACTCCGGCTTAGATAAATCAAGTTTTTTCATCATTTATTCACCCGTTCCAACATTGGTTCTATACCATAAACTTCTTCAAAGAAGGCTGACTTATCCGCAAAAGTCCAGATTTCTAAAGCTAAATCTTCCTTGCTTGCAGCCAAAACCTTCAGCTTATTATCTTTCAGCGTTACACTGCAGCTATGAATTTTTTGCAGATAACTGCGGTCGAGCGCATCTGCCAGGCGCACAATAGCTGCCAATTTTGCCACCACAGCGACAAGGTCTTTTTCCACCTGCGGCGCATTCGTATTCGTCTTATCAAATAATCTGTTCGCGTGGTAGTAAGAAGCCAGCGCAACAATTTTTTTGTCTTTTTCGCTCAAGCCAATAATATCTGTAGACATAATCAGCTGATAAGTGTAAATCGAATGGCTGCGCATACAGATATATTTGCCTATATCATGCAGAATACAGGTAGCCCTAAGCAGCATGCGCTCATGCTCGCCCATGCCATAAGCCTTGGAAATTTTATCAAAAATAATCAGCGACAGGCGTTCTACCTGCTGTGCATGCTTTTTATCGTATAAATAACGCTTGCCAATCGTATGGAACAGGCTGATAAGCTCCTGTTCCCACTCTTTGCGCAAGTTCGCATTCGTCTTTTTGCCGATGTGCAAAAGCTGCATCCCGTCAATAAAACGATCTGCCGTAATAATAATTTCCTGTGCAGGAATCAAATGCAATAGCTGCTCATACAAAAGCACTGTCGGCAAAACAAGTTCTGCTGTGCTTTCAGGAATATTATACGCCTGAATCAGCTGCGGCAAATTCATCTGACGCATTTTATCAAAAAAGGCGTGGAAATGCTCCGCCTTAATGCGATGCACCATCTGCTCCTCGTCTAAGCCGAGCATCCTTAACAAAAGCTCCGTCTCCGTGCCGGAAAGCACCAGATACTGCACCTTATCATCACCAAGTTCATTGCGCACAGGGCCAATCGTACTGCTTAAAAATTCCGTCAATGCCTTATTAAAATGGATGCTCTCACGGCGGTTGCGCTCAAAGCTTTCCTTAATGCGGATAATGCCCACGTGGAAGTTTTCCTGATAGCAGATTTTATCATCACGCACCAGCGTCACGCCAAGGCCGCCGGAAGAAATATCCATCATCAGCATACCAGCGCGCTCGCTGGAAATTTTTTCTGTTTTCAGCGTATTACGGATAGCGATAAACTTCGTATAAATTTCCTTCGGCATATCCACCACATCAACAACAAGACCGGTTTTATTGTAAATCTGATCCAGCAGAAAAATCTGGTTGCTTGCCTCGCGCACTGCAGTGGTAGCCTGCATTACATATTCCTCAACACCGTATTCTTCCATCAGCAGCTTAAAGCCTTGCAAAATTTCGCAGATTTCCGAAACCAGCTTAAAAGGAATTATTTTATTTTTAAAAGTTGCCTCACCTAAGCGGATGCGTCTGTTGCAGCGTTCAATAATTTTATATCTATCAGTATTGCGATACTCTGTAATCTGCATACTTATCATCTCAGAACCTAAATGGATGGCAGCAAAGGTTGTATAATTTTTACGTTTCATTAACCAGGCCTCCAAAAGAGTATGTTAGTATTATATTCTATTTACGAGGGGAAATTCCTGCGCGAGGGCAACGATTATACAGGAATTTAACAATTTTACAGGAATTTTGCGTAAGCGCGCAGGATTTTTGCGTTTTATGGGTAATATAATAAATATGGAGGAGAAGACCAAAATGCAACGAATAGCCATCATCGATATAGGCTCCAACTCCGCACGCTTAGTTATCAGCCACATCTACAAAAATGGCGCGTATAACATGGTGTATAACCAAAAAGAAGCACTGCGCCTGAGCCAGAAAGTAAACGAAAAGAATATGTTAACCGAAGAAGCCTTCACTTCTACCGTAGAAACCATGAAGAGCTTCGCTTATATGTGCAAAATCTACAAAGCAGATAAAACCATCGCCGTCGCCACTGCCGCCATCCGCAACTCAGCCAACGGCGCAGAACTTGTGCGGCGCGTAGCGGAAGAAACAGGCATCCAGCTGCACATTATCACAGGC
>CAVKDE010000038.1:0-9836 GCA_963654835.1 Duodenibacillus sp.
CCTCTATTGTAATCATATTAAGTGCAGATTTCAATACCTACTACTAAAAATTTTTTAAAATCTTGCGGAAAGACCTACTTTTTAGGTATAATATAGTATTGAAGAAAAATAGTTATCAGAGTTTTTTAGAAGCGGAGGTTTTACCCAGATGATAGAAAAAGAAAAGACTTACTGCCTGATTAATTACGGCTGCCAGATGAATGAATCTGATACCGAACATTACGCAGGCCAGTTGGAGGAGCTTGGCTATAAGCCTAACAGCGATTTTCATACAGCGGATATTATTATCGTTAACACGTGCTGCGTGCGCGAGAGTGCGGAGAAAAAAATTGCGGGCAAGATTGGCGAGCTGAAAGCTGTGAAGCGTGCTAATCCTGATGTTGTTATCTGCGTGGCAGGCTGTATGGCGCAAAAGGACGGCGAAAAGCTGCGCAAGAAGCATCCGCAGGTGGATTTACTTTTAGGCACTGCTTATGTTAATGATTTTAAACGCCTGCTGCTGGAGTTTTTAGCAGAGCGCAAGGCTTCTGTTTATACTGATTTAATGATTCACCAGAGTGAGTTTGAAGGCCACATGGTGCGCCAAAGCTCTTTTGCGGCGTGGATTCCTATTATGTATGGCTGCAATAACTTCTGCACGTATTGCATTGTTCCTTATGTGCGCGGACGTGAGCGCAGCCGCAGCATGGAAAACATTGTCGCAGAGATTGAAGCAGCGGTGAAGGAAGGCTATAAGGAGTTCACCTTGCTGGGGCAAAACGTAAATTCCTACGGTAAAGAGTTTGGTGAGAAGGATGCTTTTGCCAAGCTTTTGCGCCGTGTGGATAAAATCCCTGGGGTAGAACGCATTCACTATATGACAAGCCATCCGCGTGATATGAGCGAGGAAGTGATTAAAGCTGTGGCTGAATGTGAGCATATCTGCGAAGGCTTCCACGTGCCTTTCCAGGCTGGCAGCACGGAGATTTTACGTCGCATGAACCGTGGTTATACACGTGAAAAATATCTGGATTTAATTAAGCTGATTCGTAAATACGTTCCCGACGCGGCCATTACGACAGATATTATTGTAGGCTTCCCCGGCGAAACGGAAGAGGATTTTGAAGACACCTTAGATATTGTGCGCCAGGTGGGCTTCACCTCCGCCTTTACGTTCATCTATTCCAAACGCAGCGGTACGCCAGCAGCCAAGATGGAGGAGCAGGTGCCTTTAGCGGTGAAGAAGGAGCGTTTGAACCGCCTCATGGCACTGCAAAATGCTAACAGCTTAAAGTGCCACGAAAAGCTTATCGGGCAGACGGTAGAAGTTCTGGCAGAAGGCCCCAGCAAGCAGAAAAACGTATGGAACGGACGCACACGCACCGGAATTTTGGTGCTGTGGCCTATTGAAGATAAAACGTATGTAGTCGGCCAGAAGGTCAATGTAAAAATTGATACGGCGCAGACTTGGCTGGTGAAAGGTAAGGCGGTTGATTAATGGCTGCTGCAAATTGCACCCCTATGGTGCAGCAATACTTAGATGTGAAGAAACAACACCAAAATGAGCTTTTGTTCTTCCGTCTGGGTGATTTTTACGAAATGTTTTTTGAGGATGCGATTACAGCATCCCGTGAGCTGAATATTACGCTGACGAAACGCGCCGGCGGTATGGAAAATATGCCGATGTGCGGCGTTCCCTATCACTCTGTGGATGGTTATATCGCCAAGCTTATCAAAAAAGGCTATCGTATTGCTATCTGCGAGCAGGTGGAAGATCCTAAGCTGGCGAAGGGCATTGTGGAGCGTAAGGTTATTAAAATTATTACGCCGGGAACAGCGCTTAACGAGCAGCTTTTAGAAGATAAGCATAACCGTTATCTGGCCTTGCTTTTAGAGGCGGATGATGCTTTGTGCCTGGCTGTGGCTGACGTTTCGACAGGTGAATGCCAATGGTTTTTAGCTGAGGGCAAGGAATGCTTTTTGGCGATTACTGAGCAGCTTTTCCGCACCCAGCCGGCGGAGCTTGTGCTGCGCCTGGTGCGAGAAGAAACTGCGGCAAGCTTGCACAGCTGGCTGGAAGCGCGCTTAAATGAGTGCAGCGTGACCACCTATGTAGAAGAAAACGCTGAAGCAGATTTTTTTGCCAAGCATTTTCCTAAAAGTGAAGTTCCTCCTGCCGTGCATGAGGCAGTGGAGCTTTTATTGCGCTACCTGCACAGCACGGTGATGGCTGATTTATCGCACATCAACCGCCTGACGGAGATTGTGCGCCACAGCTTTATGAACCTTGATGTAACGGCAATTCGCAATCTGGAATTAGTGCGCAATATGGCAGATGGCGGTAAGCGCGGTACGCTTTTGGCTGTTTTAGATTTTACGAAAACTTCTATGGGCGCACGCCGCCTGCGCAGCTGGATTGAAAGCCCGCTGTTAGATTTAGGCCGCATTTACGCACGCCAGGAAGCCGTGGCGGAGCTTGTCGCGAATGCGGATTTGCGCGAGGCGGCAGCCGAGCAGCTAAAAGCCGTAGCAGATTTGGAGCGCATTGTAAGCCGTCTGGAAGTGGGCAGCGCGAATGCACGTGACCTTGTGGCCTTGCGCAATTCGCTTGGCGTATTGCCTGCTTTAAAAGAGCTTTTGGCTAAATCTTCCAGCAGGATGCTGCAACGATTAAATGTAGGCCTGCATCTGCACGAAGATTTGGCTGCTACGCTGCAAAAAGCGGTTGTGGATGAACCGCCGTTTTCTGTCCGCGAAGGTGGCATGATCCGCGCCGGTTATAACAGCGAACTGGATGAATTGCAGCTCATTGCGGCAGATAACAAGACTTGGATGCAAAACTTTGAGCAGAAGATTAAGGATGAAACCGGTATCAAAACGCTCAAAGTTGGCTATAACAAAGTTTTTGGCTATTATATTGAAGTCAGCAAAGGACAGTCTAGTGGCGTGCCTGCTTACTTTGTGCGCAAGCAGACTTTAGTCAACGCCGAGCGTTACATTGTCCCTGAGCTGAAAGAGTTTGAAAATAAAATTCTTGGGGCGAAGGAAAAAATCCAGCAGCTGGAATATTATCTTTTTGACGAGCTGCGTAACATGGTGCGCAGCAAGATGACGCAGATTCAGGAAACAGCGCGCGCCATCAGCATTATAGATGTGCTGAACGGTTTGGCGATTGCTGCTTATAAATATAATTACGTGCGCCCGGAGCTCAACAGCAGCGGTGAAATAAAAATTGTGGACGGCAGGCATCCTGTAGTGGAGCGTTTGCTGGAAAAAGAAATTTTTGTACCGAACAACACGAACCTGAATAATGACGATGAGCGCATGATGATTATTACAGGCCCGAATATGGCAGGTAAATCAACATATATGCGTCAGGTAGCACTTTTGGTGCTCATGGCGCAGATAGGCAGTTTCATCCCCGCGCGTCAGGCGAATATCTGCCCCGTGGATAAAATTTTTACGCGCGTAGGTGCGAGCGACGATTTAGCCACAGGCCAGAGCACCTTCATGGTGGAGATGAACGAAGTAGCGCAGATTTTGGAATACGCTACGAAAAACAGCCTTATTATTCTGGACGAAGTGGGACGCGGGACAAGCACCTTTGACGGGATGAGCATTGCCCACGCGGTGATGGAATATATTCACGATAAGATTAAGGCGAAAACGCTCTTTGCTACGCATTATCATCAGCTGATGGCGTTAGAAGGCGTGCTGAGCGGCGTGAAGAATTATTCCGTAGCGGTTAAAGAACGCGGTAAAGATATCGTCTTTTTGCGCCGCATTGTGCCTGGCGGCACAGATAGAAGCTACGGCGTGCATGTAGCGCGCTTAGCGGGCCTGCCGAAAAAAGTTTTAGACAGGGCGGAAGAACTGCTCACGGAATATGACAGCGATAACGGTCAGCTGCCAATGCCGCAGATGCAGGAGCAACAGGAACAAAATGATTTGATGGGTTCGCTTTTTACGAGCAATATTGCCCAAGAAATTTTAAATATTGATGTTATGAGTATGACGCCGATTGAGGCGATGAACACCCTCTATAAATTGCAGGATGAGGCAAGAAAGGAGTTGGGTAAATAATGGCAGATGAGCATGTCGTCCAGCTTTTGGACACTAATACAGCAAACCAGATTGCAGCTGGCGAAGTAGTAGAAAAGCCTGCTTCCGTAGTGAAGGAGCTTGTAGAAAATGCTTTGGACGCAGGTGCGACGAAGATAGAGGTTACGATTTTTGCTGGCGGAACGGAATATATCCGCGTCGTGGATAATGGCTGCGGCATGAGCGAAGCAAACGCCAAGCTTGCTGTTTTGCGTCATGCGACGAGCAAAATCAGGCAGGCGGAAGATTTGCTGAGCCTGCATACTCTGGGCTTTCGCGGGGAAGCATTGCCGAGTATTGCTTCTGTTTCTAATTTTACTCTGCTCACACGTCCTGAAGGTGAAGAATTTGCTACCTCCGTGCATATTGACGGCGGTGAAAATACAGAGGTTTCTTCGAGTGGTGGCAGCGCGGGAACAACAGTTATTGTAGAGAATTTGTTCTTCAACGTGCCTGCACGCCGTAAATTTTTAAAAACCGTCAGTACGGAAGGACGCTACATCAGCGAACTTTTGACGAAGCTGGCGCTTTCGCGTCCTGATGTGCGTTTTAAGCTGACAAATAACGATAAAGAAGTTTTGAGCACGCCTGGCAGCGGCGATTTGGCGCAGACGATTCGTGCTCTTTATGGCAAGAACGTGGCAGAAAATCTTTTAGAGGTGCATCTGCATGACGAAAAGGTGCAGATAGACGGGTTTATCGGCAGGCCGACGCTTTTAAAAGGTACACGCCAATGGCAGACGTTTTTCGTCAACGGGCGCAGTATTGGCAGCAAAATGTTGGCGAAGGCCGTAGACCATGCTTATCAATCGCAGATTCCGAAAAGCGGTTTTCCTTTTGCCGTGCTTGCGCTCAAAGTAGATACAGCGAGCGTGGATGTGAACGTGCATCCGCAAAAAAGCGAGGTTAAATTTAGCGATGACAGCCTGATTTATAAGGCAATGTATAAAGCTCTTACGGATGCTTTGACGAAACCTATGCATGCGCAAAAAACGCAGATTGATTTACTGCCTGACAGCGAGCTGAATGTGTTTGTAAAAAAGCAGGCTGAGGCAGCTCCTTTGGTGCCGAACTCTGGTAGTACGCCAGCTGTGGGTGTTACGCAAACGGCAGAGAGCGTGCAGCCTGCGGCAAGCCGCGAGAGCATTTTTAAGCATAACGATTTCGGGCAGATTTTTAAAACACCGAAAGCGCAGGCAGAAAAGCTTGATTATGCGCCTAACGCAGCGGAAAATAAATTAGAGCCTGCTAAAGAGCAGGTGGAGTTTTTGCAAAATGAAACTGCGCCTGAGCAAAGCAGTACGCAACAGGCAGAGCAGCAAACAATGTGGCAGCCTTTTAGTGATTTTGCTAACCATCCTGCGGGAGAAAAGCCTTATACGACAGGCTATCAGGAGCCTGTGCTGGCAGTGCATGAAGCGCGGGCAGAGTTTGGCAAAACTGCTCCTGCTGAGATTAAGGCAGCAGAAAAAGTTACGGAGCGCGAAACGATTGCTTTTACGGATACCGATAGCGGTATTGCTACCATTTGGCCTATCGGTCAGGTGGATAAAACCTTTATCATCGCGCAGAGTGAAACTTCGCTGTATTTAATTGACCAGCACGCAGCACATGAGCGGATTTTGTATGATAAACTTGTAGCTTCCCATGATGAGATTCCTTCGCAGCAGCTCTTGATGCCTCTTTATATGGATATGAATAATGATGATATTGCGCAGATTGAAGAGCATCGCGAAGAGTTCTTGGCTTTGGGAGTGGATGCTGCCAGCGCTGGGGAAAACCTTTTGCGCGTGAGCAGCCTGCCTGCGGATATTAAGGCCGATGCAGCCGAGGATTTTATCAATGAAATCAGCAAAATGTTAGGCGAGCTGCGCAGCGTAAATGGTAGCGATTTGCGTCAGAAAGTGCTGCATATGACAGCGTGCAAGGCAGCGATTAAAGCAGGACAGCTTTTGAATATGCGCCAAATGCGCCAGCTGATTATTGATTTGTGTAACACAACACATCCTTTCACCTGCCCCCATGGCAGACCGTGCATGATTGAAATTGACAGCGATAAGCTTTATAAAATGTTTAAAAGGACAGGCTTTTGATGCTGAAAGGTAAAATTGGTGTAACAATCGCGCGTAATGCGACAGGAGCTGCTGCTTTCGAGCAAGCTAAAGCCTGGGCAAAGCAGCTGGGAGCAGAGTTCCTTCCCCGCCCGCACAATATGAGCGTGGATGAGCTTATGGCTCAGCACGCGCTTAGCGCGCTCATCGTGGGCGAAAAGCAGGAACCGCGCATTCATAGCGCGCTAGGCAGTTTTGCCTATCATCCGGGGATGGCGGTGCTGAGGCTGCAGCAGCTCAAACGTGGGGCGAAGGAGCATCTTTTAGATGCTTTAGCTTTAGCACCGGGCAAGCGTGTGCTGGATGCTACGCTGGGCCTGGCGGCGGATGCTGCCCTTGCTGCCTATGCAGTGGGCGAAAAAGGCAGCGTTGTGGGCCTTGAAGCTTCACCGCTTTTACATTTTGCGGTGAGCTATGGCCTTGCGCATTACGAGGCGGAAGATGCTGATTTAACGCAGGCACTTAGGCGTATTAAACCTGTGCAGGCTGTGGCTGCGGATTTTTTAGCGCAGTGCGCGCCGCAGAGCTTTGATGTTGTTTATTTTGATCCCATGTTCCGCCACCCCGTGCAGGGAGCGAAGGGGATGGAGGCTTTGCGTCCTTTGTCCTACGAAGCACCGCTGGACGCACGCACGCTCAAGCTGGCTAAACGCGTTGCGCCGCGTGTGGTGATTAAAGAGCGCAGCGAATATATACTTAGGCAGTATGGGTGTGAAGAGTTTGTTGGCGGAAAGTATAGTAGAGTGAAATATGGTATATTGAAGGCGACTGATAAAGCATCATCTGCTTCATCGCTGACACCTTGACGTAGCATAAGTACGCCGGCGGTGTCAGCGTCTCGCATCTAATACTTTCTGAGCCGCCTTGGAGAATTGTAATTATGAAGAGAAAAGTTTTAGTCATCCTCGGCCCGACGGCAACAGGCAAAAGCCATTGTGCCATTGAGCTGGCGAAAAAATATCACGGTGAAATAATTTCCGGTGATTCTATGCTGGTATATAAAGATATGAATATCGGTACTGCCAAACCCACAGCCGAAGAACTTGCAGCTGTGCCTCATCACTTGGTGGATATTTTGCCACCGGATGCTAATTTCAGCGTGGTGGATTTTAAAGAGCGGGCAGCGCAGCTCATTGATGAAATCGCGGCGCGCGGACACCTGCCCATCATCGCTGGTGGCACAGGCCTTTATATCAAGGCTCTGCTAGAAGATTACGCTTTTAATAAGGCGGAGGAAGACAGCGAGCTGCGTAAAGAGCTTACGCGCGAGGCTGAGAAGCAGGGCGCACTTGCGCTTCACGCGCGCCTCAGAGAGATTGCACCTGCGGAGGCAGAACGTATTCATCCTAACAATGTGCGCCGCGTCATCCGCGCGTTGGAATCAGCCTTACAGGGCGAGGCGGTGAACCAATATTGCGCGCAGGCGATGCCGTATAAGGCACTCGTAATCGGTCTTACGATGGAGCGCAGCGCGCTTTATGCGCGCATCAATAAGCGTGTGGATTTAATGCTTGCCGCAGGGCTGGAGCAGGAAGTGCGCGCGCTGCTTACGCGTGGCGTGAAGAGCGACTGCCAATCTATGCAGAGCATTGGCTACCGTCAGCTGGTGTGGTATCTGGAAAATAATTTGCCGTATGACGAGGCAGTGGAAAAACTCAAGCAGGCGACGCGCAATTTTGCTAAACGGCAGCTGACGTGGTATAAAAAAATGCCGTATATCCATTGGCTGGAGCTGGCAGCAGAGCCTGATTACGCGCGTGCAGTAAGCGATATTGCTGCGCTTATTGACGCAGATAAGTTTTCGGACGAACTTTAAAATGCTTTAAAAATCTTCACTACGAAGATATATCGTGAAAAAATTTAAGCTGATACTAAAAAAGGCCTTTACCGGACATGCAAGAACATGAGCGGTAAAGACCTTTTATTTGTTTATTTAGAGAGTGCGCACTCTAAATTTTATTTGTTTGCTTCTGCTTCAGCAATAACTTTGTTAATGTCTTCAATTAAAGCATCAACATCAATGCCGTGAGCACCTGCGCCCTGGCCGATGGTTTCAAAATGTGCAGCCATGCAGCCGATGCAGCCCAGACCATATTCAGCAAAAACTTCCATGATTTCAGGATGATTTTGAACGGCTTCAATAATGCCGGTATCTTTAGTAATCATTGTGTGTATCTCCTTTGTGTAAATTTTAGCGCAAAACTGCGTACATTATCATTATAGCATCTCACTAGGCAAATGCCAAACTGATTCTGTAAGAATACGGAAAATTTTTTGCGAAAAATTTAGGGCTGCATCATATTTTTTTTCAATTTGTGTGGCTTAAACTATTGCGCTACGTGGGAAATAACGATATAATGGAGAAAAGTGGAAAAATGTGGGTGAAAGGGGTGCGAAGCGATGCTCTTAGGTGAATATGAACATACTCTTGATGCTAAGGGTCGCATTGCTATGCCTGCAAAGCTGCGTGAAGCTTTAGGCGCGCACTTCATGATTACAAAAGGGCTGGATGGCTGCCTGTTTATCTATGATGAAGCAGAATGGCAGAAGTTGGAACAAAAGCTGGCAGCTTTGCCGATGAGCCGCAAAACAGCGCGTGATTTTACCCGTTTCCTTTTTGGTGGAGCTTTTGAAGCGGAATGTGATAAGCAAGGCAGAGTCCTGCTGCCACCGAACCTCAGGCGTTATGCGCAGCTTACGAAGGACGCTGTTATCGTAGGCGTGGGCAATCACGCAGAAATTTGGGATGCTGCAAAATGGCAGCAATATAATGAAGAAAGTGCTGATGATGTGAATGAGCTGGCAGAGCAGCTTGCTGATTTAGGCATCTAGGCAATAATGAGGCGAAAGCTGATGGAATTTAAGCACGTGAGTATCCTGCTTAGAGAAAGTGTGGATTTCTTAATTACAGATAAAAATGGTATATATGTAGACTGCACTATGGGTGGTGCAGGCCACAGCAGTGCTTTTGCCGCACAGCTTGAAGCTGATGGCCTTTTGCTTGGCATAGACCAGGATGATGATGCGATTGCTGTTGGCAGGGAGCGTCTTTTGGGCAAATTTGCCTGCAAAACTGCGGTAGCAAAAGCTAATTTTGAAAATTTCGCCCAGGTTTTAGATAACATGGGTATTGATAAAATTGATGGTATCTTCTTTGACCTTGGCGTTTCCAGTTATCAGCTGGATACACCGGAACGTGGCTTTTCTTATATGCATGACGGTCCCTTGGATATGCGTATGAATAAAGAAGCGAAGCTGGACGCTGAATATGTGGTGAACCATTATAAAGAAGAAGAATTGGCTGATATTATCCACCGTTATGGCGAAGAACGCTGGAGCAAGCGTATTGCGCAGTTCATCGTAGCGGAGCGCAAAATAAATCCATTGACGACAACTTTTGAGCTGGTGGATGTAATCAAAAAAGCGATTCCTAAGGGAGCACGCCTTGACGGCCCGCATCCGGCGAAGCGTACTTTTCAGGCGATTCGCATAGAAGTTAATAACGAGCTGGGCATTTTAGCAGAGACGATGGAAACTGCTGTGAACCGGTTAAAAAGCGGTGGTCGCATTGGTGTGATTACCTTCCATTCGCTGGAAGACAGGATTATTAAGCAGACTTTTGCCAAACTGGCGAAAGGTTGCACT
>CAVKDE010000039.1:0-9801 GCA_963654835.1 Duodenibacillus sp.
ATCCTGCACATTGGTTGTATTGCCTCGTGCGTATTTTAATTGTGCCTCCTGTACTTTTGTTTTTAGTGTATTATAGCAGTCCTAATTTTTCCCTTTTGGTGAAGCGTCCGCTGCGAGAAGTAGCAATTTTTGGCCTCTTGCCTTTCACCTATTATTTTTACGACTACGTGACGACAGTTTATACAAAGCTGCTTTATTCCGGTAATGCGCTGGTGGTAGAGTTTTTAGGCTTCTTTTTGTGCATTACGTATATTATTTTTCTTAATGTTTTTGCCAAAGAATATATCGCAAAAAATGAATTGCAGGCGAAAAATAAGCTTATTGAGCTAAAAAGCAGCTCTACGATGCATGAATTGACGCAGACGCGCTATGCGCAGTACCAGATGTCGATTATGCGCCATGATATGCGCCACTTTATCAGCACGACACACGCGCTTATCAATCAGGGGAAATATAGTGAAGCAATGGCTTATCTTGCTGATGAACAAAGCGATTTAGAGAATATTATCCTCAAACGTTTTTGTTCAAATGAGTATATTAACGCTATTTTGGCAAAATATGAAGATAAATGCCGCATTAAGCATATCCGTTTTAAAGCAGAAGTGGCTATTCCGGCAGTTTTGCCTTGCGCGGAGCTGAGTTTTTCAACAATTTTGGAAAATGGCTTAGAAAATGCTTATGAAGCAGTGCGCAAGCTGCCGGAAGATAAGGGTGAATTGCAGCTTTTGCTCAAGCAGAACGGAGCAAAACTATTATTGGCGATAAAAAATAACTATCTTGAAAAACCGGAATTTATTAACGATGTACCTGTTTCGCATAAAACAGAACCGGGACATGGTATTGGTACGCAGAGTATAATCTATAACTGTGAAAAAATTGGCGGGCAGTGCCAATTTTCGCTAGAGGATGGCTTCTTTATGCTGCGCGTGATTGTATAGGAGGCCTGAGATGTTACGTTTTACTCTTTGTGATGACAATAAAGTTCATTTAGCGGAGATAGCAGATTTAACGCGCCAATGGGCAGATACCAATAAGATAGATGTGGAAATCAACCAGTTTAGCTCCGGGGCTGCACTTCTAGAGCAGTTTCGGCCTGAGCGTAATGATATTGTTGTTTTGGATATAATGATGCCGCTGGAAGATGGTATTACACTGGCGCGCAAACTGCGCAATATTCGCCCTGATTTTCATATTATCTTTTTGACTTCGTCGAAAGATTTTGCCCTGACTGCTTATGATGTGCATCCCTATGGCTATCTGCTCAAGCCTTTGGCCTATGAGGATTACAGCACTATTTTAAACAGTCTGCTGAAAAAAATCCGCCAGCATGCGTTAGTAGTACATGCCGGCAGTGAAACATATCACCTGCCGATTACGGAAATCAGCTGGGTAGAAGCTGTTAATAGGCAGCTGGTGTTTAATATGGCGGATGGCAGAGTTATTGTTATTCGGGATACGCTTTTAAATATGCAGGCGAATTTATTGCAGTATCCTGCCTTTTTTAAACCTCATCGCAGCTATATTATCAATTTTAATCATGTGGAACATTTTAATGCGAAAGAAATTTACATGAAACACGCTAAGACACCTATTCCGGTTGCGCGTGGTATGGATAAAGATTTTAAAGTAAAATATTTTGCTTTTATGTTTTCGGAGCAATAAAAAAGGGAGCATCAGTGCGATGCTCCTATTTTTGTTGTCTAATTTAATCGCTGATTGCGGTAGCCAGCTCTTTTTCTGCTAAGCGGATAAAGGCACGGATAGCTTCCTCCAGCTGAGGGATAGGCGTATCTTCTTCCTTGCAGTGCGAAATACCGGGATTAGATTGCGCAAACATCATTACGGAAGGTACTACGGCGTTCAGCGGCACAGCATCGTGCAGCGGGCCGGAATACATACTGCTGCGCTCACCTGTTTCTTCTTCTACCGCAGTGGTGCAGGCTTCGACAAGCTCCGCATCAAACAGTACAGGTTCTGCGTGCCAGATGGGTTCAAATTCTACCGTAACTTTGTTTTCCGCAGCAAATTTGCGTGCTGCTGCCTGTGCTTCTTCCACCATTGTTTTTAAAAGATCCGGTTTAATGCAGCGTTGGTCAAGGGAAATGCGGCAATAACCTGGAGAAATGGTAATCACATCAGGGCAAACTTCTACATGGCCTACAGTGCAGTAAGAATCATATTTTAACGCAATTTCTTTAAAGGCGCAGGTGCTGGCAGCTGCTGCTAAAAAAGCGTCCTGCCTGAGAGCTACAGGCGAGCCACAGTGCCCCTGCTGCCCTCGGAAGGTGATATATTGGCGGTGGCAGCCACAAACGCCGTAAACGCAGGCTACGCTTTTATGTGCAAGCGCAAGCAGCGGCGCCTGCTCAATGTGCAGCTCCAGATATGCCTTTACAGGCAGCTTGGCAAAGGCTGTATGTGCTTCGCCTATTTTTTGTGCATCCAGGCCTAAGGCTTGCCATACTTCGCTAAAGCTGCGCCCATCTAATGCTTTGAGCGGTAAAACATCTTGCGCAGTAATTTTACCGCTGGCAGCACCGCTGCCCAGGCAGCTAGTGCCGAAGGCAACGCCTTCTTCATCCACCCAGCCGACAACATAGAGCGTTTTAGCTAATTTTTTACCACCAGACTTAGCAGCGGCGCCAATGCCCATGCCTGCAACGACGCCCAGCGCGCCGTCTAACCAGCCGCCGTTAGGTACGGAATCAAGATGGCTGCCGATGACGATAGCTTCTTCACTCGCACCGGCAAATTTTGCCCAGTTGTTGCCTGCTGCATCCACCCAGACCTCAGCACCTGCGGCTTGCATCTTTTCTTTAAACCAGGCAGCTGCCTTGAGATATGTTTCGCTCCAGGCAACGCGCTGCGCTCCCTTTTCATCAGAGGTCAGCGCAGCAAGTTCTTTTAAATCAGCAACGATATTTTTCGCGATAAGTTCACGCTGCATAAAAACGCTCCCTTCTTGTTAAAGTTTACGCTGCCAAAAGCAAAATGCTGGCAGCGTATTTTTTAGATTTTGTTATTTGTTTTTATTTTGCTCTTTCATGCGGAAGCAGAAGGTGCAATGTCCGTCAGCATACATGATATGGTCATGCACACATTCCATATTTTCATTGTAACCTTTAGCGATTGCCGGATCAATATTTTCGCAATAGATGCGGCCATATTTTTCATCATCTGCATCCATCCAGGTTTTAGCAAAAACGCAGCGATGGAAATCCTGATGGATACCATCTTTTTCATAAGTAGTATCGTAGCCAAATTCTTCGCTGCGACCCATATCGTAGTTATCAAGATAATTTTCTAAAGTATTTTCCTTGCCGTTAGCTTTTGCACGGGCAGCGATATCTTTGCCACGTTCAATACCAAATTCCTTGACACTTTCTTCTAAAACCTTCAGACCTTTTTCACCAAATTCCTTTTCCAGGTTCTTTGCGGTAATGGAGAACATTTTCGCAAACAGGACAAACATGGAAACAGGTTCCTTAACTTCTTCTTGCATTATGATAATCCCTCACTTAATTTTGCATTGGGCTATATATAATTACGCATAGCCTATCTGAATTATATACAAATTAACGTCAATTTACAAGACGAAATTGTAAATTGGCAGACGATAATGTCACGCGCAGTAAAAAAAGGCTGCTCCATAAAGAAGCAGCTTTATAGGGAAAGTTGTATAGGAAAAGAGTTTTAATAAATTTTATTAAAATTTATTTAGCTCGCTGACAGCTTGCCTTAGCTGTGCTAATCCTTGCTCTAAAGTTCTTCGTGGGCAGGCAACATTGATGCGTTCAAAAGCTTGGCCTTCCTTGCCAAAAATTCCTCCGCCATCTAACCACAGATGCGCTTTATGCCATAGCCATTGTTCGCGCTCACTTGCTGTTAAGCCTAAGCTGCTGCAATCGAGCCAGACAAGATATGTCCCTTCTGGCTGCACTAATTTGATTTGCGGCAAATTTTGCGCGAGGTAATCTTCTACAAATTTAATATTTGCTGCAATATAGGATTTAACCTGCGTGAGCCACTCTTCGCCATAAGTATAAGCTGCCTGGCAGGCAACCAGGCCTAAGGTGTTCACCTGGCTGTAACCTGCTGCGGCGACCTGCTGGCGGAACTTTTGGCGCAGTTCTTTATTGGGGATAAAGATATTGGAAATCTGCAAGCCTGCAATATTAAACGTTTTGCTGGGCGCAGTGCAGATAACGCTGTTTTGTGCATATTCTTCACCTAAGCTGGCAAAAACAGTCTGTTTGTTATTACCCCAGACAAAATCTGCATGAATTTCATCACTGACGATGATAACGCCATGTTTTAAGCAGATATCGCCTACTTTTTTTAGCTCGGTACGTGTCCAGACGCGGCCGACAGGATTGTGTGGCGAGCACAGCAGCATGAGCTTAACCTGGTTTTCAATAATTTTCTTTTCTAAATCAGCAAAGTCAATTTCATAATGCTTGTTGTGCAATACGAGTGGCGAATTGACAAGCTTACGCTCATTATCGGTGATTACTTCTGTAAAAGGATAATAAACAGGCTGCTGGATGAGCACGCTCTCCCCTGTTTGCGTGAAGGCTTTGACCGCCATTGCGAGGGCAAAAACAACACCTGGAGTTTTTGTGAGCCAATCACTTTTAGTTTCCCATTGAAAATGCTGTGTATACCAATCGTGGACAGCTTGAAAATAATTTTCGTCACTTTCGCTGTAACCAAAGATAGCGTGCTGGCAGCGTTTGACGAGCGCATCTTGTATTTCCCGGGCAATGGGGAAATCCATATCTGCTACCCAAAAGGGTAAAACATCCGCAGGACGGCCGCGGGAAACAGCAAAATCATATTTCAAACAGGCTGTATTTCGCCTGTCAATTACGTTATCAAAATCATATCTAGTCATTTTGCTTACACCTAAATTTTATCCTTATAAATTATTTTACGTTAGCGAAGGCCTGCGCTAAATCAGCAATCAAATCTTCTGTTGCTTCAATACCTGTGGAAAGACGCAGCAGGCAATTAGTAATACCTTTTTCTGCACATTCTTCCGGTGTGAGATCAGTATGCGTCTGACGGATAGGATAAGTAATCAGCCAAGGCTTTCGGCAAATTTAATCAGCTTTACGCCTTCTAAAATCTGGCGGGCAGTTTCAGCGTTATCTACAGCAAAGGAAATCATACCGCCGAAACCAGTAGTTTGCGCTTTATTGATGGCATAACCCGGATGTTTTTCCAGACCCGGATATAAAACGTATTGTACGCGTGGTTGTGTTTCCAGCCATTTTGCTAAGGCAATAGCATTTTTTTGATGCTGCTCCATGCGCAGTGGTAAAGTTTTAATACCGCGGATAACGAGCCAGGCATCCAGCGCACCCAGACAGGCACCGGTTGTTTTATAAATCAGGCGCAGTTTATCGGCTATAACAGGATCTTTGGCAATGGTAAAACCGGCCAGCACATCGTTATGGCCGCCGAGATATTTTGTACCGCTGTGGATGACGATATCAGCACCGAGAGTTAGCGGTTTTTGAAAATATGGCGTTAAAAAGGTGTTATCGACGATAACGAGAAAGTTATTTTCATGAGCAATTTTGCTGATGGCACGTAAGTCGCTAATTTCCATGGTGGGATTGGTTGGCGTTTCTAAAAAAATGGCTTTGGTGTTAGGCTTAATTGCTGCTTTAATTTCTTCCAGCTTAGAAGTATGCACAGTAGTAAATTCTACACCGTTTTTGGCATTAAGGCTGCGGAACAAACGGAAAGAACCTCCGTATAAATCATTGCCTGTGATAATGTGGTCGCCTGGGGCGAAAAGGTTCATCACCGCATCTACAGCCGCCATGCCGGAAGAAAAGGCCAACGCATCTACGCCCTCTTCTAACGCTGCCACAAGCTGCTCTAAGCGAGCGCGTGTCGGATTAGATTCGCGTGTGTAGTTAAAACCTGTGGTGTCACCCAGCTTGGGGTGAGCAAAGGTGGAAGAAATATAAATTGCGGGGGTGATAGTGCCGGTGGCGTCAGATTCGCCGATTGAGTGAATGCATTTTGTTGCAAATTCCATGTTAGTTGTGCTCCTTTCAGGCGTGAGCGATAAGGCACCATATGCTTCACAGCTGCCGCCTTGAAGTACTGGTTTGTACGTCTGCGGCGTCAGCTGTTCGCCTCTGATACCTTCTCACTCACGTGATCTTGTATAAGTGTGTAAGTTCGTAAATTATTTTTCGCAATTGCTTGCGTGATGTTGCTTGATAATTTACATGAGAAAGCCTAGCTTGTCAATAGGCAAATTTACACTTTTAATTATGATTTTGTGCGCTCTAATGAAGAAATGTAAAATAAAAAATTTTAAGGTGTTTTATTTCCTAGTGAAACACAGGAGTATAAAACGCTTTAAATTGTTACATCCGTTATAAATCTACTAAAATACTAGGCTTTTAAAAATTTTTCCTTGATTTTTGTTGACAGATTCGCTTGCACGTTGTATATTTTTACTCACAAGTTCATATGCAAGCGATGAAAAGAAGAGTAAGCAAAAAAGAATGCTACAGAGAGCTTCCGTTTGGTGCAAGGAAGCGCAGGAGATTTTGCCGAAGATGGTCTTGGAGCTGACTGGCTGAATCGTAAAGTTTAGGTCGTCCGGGCGCACCCGTTATAGTGCTAGAGTATTAATGGCTTTGCCAGCGTACTTGAAGAGGCTGCTACCGTGAGGTAGTGGTAAATTTGGGTGGTACCACGAAGTATATGCTTTCGTCCCTTGTTACGTAATGAAAACGTAGCACGGAAATACGAAGGCTTTTTTTATTTTTAGTTTACAAAGGAGACGATGAATCATGTTAAAAAATTTATTAGTAATTGCGTTAGCAGTAGTGGCGTTGGCAGCAGCAGGCTGCGGTGGCGGAGATAAGAAGGCAGAAACCACAATCAAAGTTGGTGCAACTGCCGGTCCTCATGCAGAGGTTGTAGAAGCTGCGGCTAAGGAAGCGGCCAAGAGCGGTTTAAAAGTGCAGGTTGTGGAGTTTTCTGATTACGTTACTCCGGATAAAGCATTGGCAGATGGCGAGCTGGATCTTGTAAGCTATCAGCATAAACCTTTTCTGGATAACTTTAACAAAACCAATAAGACTGATCTTGTGCCTATTGGCAATGCTATTTTGATGCGCATGGGCATTTATAGTGATAAATTCCATGATGTAAATGATATTCCTGATGGTGCAACGATTGCTATTCCTAATGACCCGACTAACGGCGGTCGCGGCTTGCTCCTATTGCAGCGTGCAGGTTTATTAAAATTAAAAGATGGCGTAGGCATGAAAGCAACGCCGAAAGATGTTGTGGAAAACCCCAAACATTTAAAATTCCAGGAACTGGAAGCAGCACAGCTGCCGCGTAGCCTGGCTGATGTAGATGCAGCAGCTATTACCATGAATTATGTAATGAGCGGCGGTCTTGATGTGAAAAAGCAAAACATCTACCTTGAGCCGAAGGATGAACCGCTGGCAGTAATGATTATCGCCGCACGTAGCAAGGATAAAGATAAAGCTGAATACAAAGAATTTGTAAAAGCATATCAATCTGAAGCTGTGAAGAAATTCATCGCAGAAAAATATAAAGGCACCATTGAGCCTGCATTTTAAGCGTATATAATGTAGAAAGTTACAAAATAAAAGAGCAGGAAGTTTTCTATTTAATATGTAGAAAGCTTCCTGCTTTTTTCTGCATTATGTAGTTTATATGTTTTTACCAGCCTACCCCAATCCATGGGCCGCCGTGGTGATGGTGGTGATGACCGCCGATGCCGATACCAATGCCAATCGGAAAGTTCCAGCCTCCGCGACGGCTTGCCTTCTCCCGTTCAATTTTCATAAACCAGAAACGGTAAACCTTAGCACCGTTTTCCAGCTTTTGCGGGTTATCTTTATCAGTGATAATTTTATAACCATTGAAATTTGTGTTAGCGCGCTCATAATCACTAAGCATTTTATTCATCTGCTCATAAGTAGCTTTGTTTGTGGTATAGAGGCGCAGCATTTCCGTATTTGGCAGGGTTAAGATAAGCTGCTTGCGTAAGGAGCGGTCGGCAGCAAGGTTTTCGTATACATCTACCCTGTCATCCTTAATTTTTACATAAAGGATGTCGTCGCTAGTGCCTTCTTTAAGGCGCGCAGTCATTTCTTCCGTAGTGATTGTGGCTGCTGGTTTTAGTTCTGCATCAAACTCGTCACTTTTTTTATCTGCTGCGTAGGCTACGCTTAAGCTGCACAGGCAGATACACATGAGTAAAAATAATAATTTACGCATCATCTTCCCTCCTTGAAGCTATTTACGCAAAATATCACAAAAAATCACTTATATATTCTCTAAGAATATGTTATCATATTATGAGCAATTTGTTAAATGAAGATTTTGTAGAGAAAGCTAAGGTAATGAGGAGATTTATATGAAGAAAGAGAATCTGAAGTGGGTTATTATTTGCAATCTGCTGGGTGCGTTGCTCCTTGGCAGCTGGTTCGCCTGCACCCCGGGCGGAGTATATCATGGCTTATGGCTGACGTTGGATAAAGGTATTTTTTATTTCTTTAATGAAGCTTTAAGTGCTAGCAAAGCTTTTGCGCTATTTGTAGGCATTGTGAACCTACGCGTATTTGACGTAGTGGCTTTTGTGGCGATGCTGGGCATTTATTACAGTTATTACCGCAAAAGTAATGTAGAAGGCAAACGTTGGCTATTTTGCATTGGCGTAGCGATGCTTGTGAGTGCGGTGATTATCAAGCAGTTTGATAAGCTGCTGCCCATTGACCGCGTGAGTGCGAGCGTGTATTTTGACCAGCTTTACCATAATGTGAACTGGGTCAGCCAGCTGAGCGGTTTGGCAGCGAAAGATAAATCTGCCAGCAGCTTTCCCGGTGACCATGGCATGATGCTGTTAATTTTTGCTGTGTATATGTGGAAATATATTGGCAAGGATGCTTTTATTAAAGGTTTGGCAGTATTTGTTATCTTCTCCCTGCCACGTATTATGGGCGGTGCGCATTGGTTTACGGATGTTTATGTAGGTTCTGTATCCTTTGTGCTTTTGGTATTGAGCTGGATTTTACTTTCGCCTGCAGCGGATATGTTTATCAGCTGGCTGGAACCGAAGGTGCCGCTGAAGTTATTTGTGAAAAAGCGCGGATAATTTATGGCTGTTGCATTTGCTTTTTGTGGAGTGAGTGCGACAGCTTTTTACTATATAATGAAGGAAGTGTGCAAGATGACTATGGATGAAAAGGAATTTCAGGCAGAGCTTAAACTGCTTTTGCGCGATGGGTTAAAGGAAAACCCTCTGCGTAAAGAATATGAAGATAAAGTTGCGAAGCTTGCAGTGCTGGCGACGGAACTTGTTGCTCAAGGTGAAAGTGAAAAAGATATTGCGCGCATGCTGCACGCGAAGCGTCGCGAACTGGGCGCGCAGTATAAACATGCTGCTCCCCCGCTACTTTGCGAATATATTTATTATGCAACCAAGAAAAAATACGGCGACCCGTTAGGACCGTCTTTTGCAGATTTGTGCAAGAAGAAAACTTATGCAGAGATAATCGCCTCTTCTTCGCGACCGATTGCTGATTTGGATAAGCGTTTGACTATTGATGGGTTTAAAGAGTGGTTCGAGCGGGAGAAAAAGTAAATTGAGGAAAAATAAAAACATACAATGGCAAACTTTATAGCTTGTTCATTGAATGTTTCACTTTCTTATGATAAAATAATTTGTAGACAACCGTGTTGCAGGGTGGCATTGCCAAAATTCTTCGGAATGGAGGTGATGTCTATGGT
>CAVKDE010000040.1:0-9619 GCA_963654835.1 Duodenibacillus sp.
GTGTTATCTTGCCGATTAAACCGCCACCGGGAATAAATTCATCTTCCGGCTTGAGCGCAAAACGGAACACCTTGCAATCTACAGATTGCAGAGCTTTTTCATAATCAGCAAAGGTAGGTGCCATAATCAGTGCCTGTCTGGGCTTCAAGGCCAGCACCAGACGAAACAGTACATCAGCAGCACCGTTGCCAAAGAAAAATTGCTCTTTAGGTAGTTTCATGTAATCGCCCATCGCCTCTGCCAGCTCACGGCAGAAAGGATCAGGATAGTTTACACAGTATTTTAAAGCCTGCTTTACAGCCTGCTTAATTCCAGCAGGCAGGCCTAAAGGATTAATGTTAGCGGAGAAATCTACAAACGGCTGGCCGTTCGGCGCAAGTGCCTGCGTGTAAATATCGCCGCCATGTTCATATTTGTACATTCTATCAACCTGCCTTACTGTAAAAGTAATCCGTAAGTAAGGTAAACCAAGGAGAACAGCAGAATGCTCAATACCGCTGTCATATACAGCAGCTTGTTCGCCGCAGCGATGTCCTCAGGCACAACCTCACGGATATTATCACCGATTGTATCTTTGTGTACCAGCTTACCGAAATAAAAATGGTCGCCGCCAAGCTGGATATTCAAGGCACCAGCTGTAACTGATTCCGTCATAGCCGAATTAGGGCTGAGATGATTATAACGGTCACGCCAGAAAATTTTCCACGCGCCTTTATAATCCATATTCAAAAAATACGCTGCTAAAATCATCACCAGGCCCGTAATACGTGCCGGAATCAGGTTAGCTAAATCATCCAGTTTTGCAGCACAACGCCCGAAATACAGGAACTTGTCATTTTTATAACCGACCATGGAATCCATGGTGTTGATACCTTTATACAGAAAAGCCAGAGGAGCACCACCGATAAACATATAAAACATCGGCGCAATAATGCCATCAGCAGTATTTTCCGCTACAGTTTCCACTGCACCTTTAGTGATTTCTTCTTCATCAAGGTTTTGCGTGTCACGGCCTACAATCCAGGACAGCTTCACGCGTGCATCTGCCAAATCGTTGTTGTGCAGAGCAGTGTAAACCTTCATGCTTTCATCACGCAGGCACTTGGTAGCGAAAATCTGGTAGCACATAATAGTTTCCAGAGCAAAGCGAAGCCACGGGCTGACTGCTTCTGCCAAAGTTAAAACAGCATAAGGCACAGCGAAGGCGATAATCAGCACGATAACCACCATCAAGGCACCGCCGAGCAACAAAGCTGTTTTACCCGGAGCAAGCAGTTTACGCAGATTTCTTTCCAGAAAACCAATTAAGTTGCCAATCAAACAGATAGGATGCGGCAGCCAATGCGGGTCACCAAAAAGTAAATCTAAAATAAAACCAGCTACGATAGCTGCCAAGCTCATAATCAAACTAAACTCCCCTTTATCTCAAACCCAAAGCATTATCTGCTTTGGGCAAAATCATAGCAATGCTGTACAAAATCACGGGCAAAATCGGGATTGCCCCATAAATGGATGTGCGGATAACCGGCATAAAGCGTTTTCGATACGTTCGCACATTCCCAGCTGCCGCGGCCGCTGGCCTTAGCAGCTGTAAACCCTGCACCATTGTTCGTGCTGTCGGAGTAATGGAACTCATGCCCATTGATTGCTCCGCCAGCCTTACACAGCACATTGTCCTTCTGGGCAGTTAAATGCACGTAGCCAAAGCGCGTCAGGCGTTTTGTCAGCGCTGATTCTCCAGGCACAGCACCTACCCAGTTATATAATTTATCGTTCTCACGATAACGCTCCAATAAATACATGAACCCGCCACATTCGGCAAAACAAGGCATTCCGCCTGCGATGGCGGCTTTTACCTCCTGCAGCATGGTAATGTTAGAAGCAAGTTTATCCGCATACAGCTCCGGATAACCGCCGCCCAACACAAGGCCGCTGATATGCTCAGGTAAATGAGCATCAGCTATCGGGCTGAACGGAACCAGCTCTGCACCCAGCTCGGATAATAAATCAAGCGCGTCCTGATAATAGAAGCAGAAGGCTTTATCCTGTGCAATCGCAATGCGCACTTTTCCAACAGGCTCAAGGCTTACCTTGTTGTACGGTAGAGGTGCGGCCTGCGCTGCTACCTCTAAAAGTGCATCTAAATCAATAGATTTTGCAGCCTGCGCTGCAAGTTTTTCTACAATCTCCTGCAAGTCGCCTATCTCTTCGGCTGTTACAAGGCCCAGATGGCGGCTTTCAAAATTGCAGCCCTGCATAACAGGAAAATACCCCAAAAGCTTCACTCCGGTTTCCGCTTCAATTACATCCTTATAAAAAAGATAGCTCATCGGATTAACATTGTTGAGGATAGCACCTACGATATGGCTGTCAGCGCGAAACTCCTTGAAGCCTTTAATTGTCGCAGCAATGGATAAGGCGGCTCCCTTGCCATTGACAACTAAAACAACAGGCACAGCACACGTTGCTGCCAGCTCATAAGCACTTGCCTCTGTGGTTTTGCCCATACCATCGTAAAAGCCCATCGCGCCTTCAAATACTGCCACATCAGCATTTTTAGTATTTTTCGCTACTAAATATTTAGCTGTTTCCTTGCCCAACATGAATAAATCAAGGTTACGGGATTTTGCACCGATAACGCGGGAATGGAACATCGGGTCAATATAATCAGGACCGGATTTAAAAGCCGCAACCTGCAGACCTTTATTCATCAGTGCTTTTAAAAGGCCGCAGACAATGGTTGTTTTACCGCTGCCGCTGCCAGGAGCACTAATCATAAAACGTGGAACTTTTACTTCAGCCATGTTAATCTTCCTTCTTCAACGCTGTCATTACATATACAGGGTTTTGTGCTATCATCAGGTTATAATTACCCAAATGCTTGCCACGTGCTACAAACACATTAGCAATTTCCAGACTGTAATCAGGATGCGCTTTATAATAAGCTGCCACCTCTGCCAGAGTTTCTACCGTGATGGCGTTGATTACAACACGGCATTTAGCATTCTTAGCATAAATTACGTCCAGCATATCGCACAAATCACCACCGCTGCCGCCTACGAAAACACAGTCGGGAGCAGGTTTATCTTTAATGTTTTCCAAAGCCTCGCCTGCAACAATTTCTAAATTATTGAGGTTGAACAAGGCTTTGTTTTTACCCAGCAGCTCTACAGCCACAGGGTTGTGTTCAAACGCCCACACCTTGCCTTGCTTAGCGATTAACGCCAGCTCGACAGAACAGGAACCAGTGCCTGCGCCAATGTCATAAATTAAATCCGTAGCCTTCGGCTGCAGCTTAGACATGGATACGCTACGCACTTCCTGCTTCGTCATCGGCACTTTGCTGCGCAGGAACAACTCATCCGCCAGACCATGCACAGTAGGTTCAAAACCATTAGCATCCGCATTTAAAATCATCATCACAGAAAGCGAAGGAAATTCCAAGGCACTAATTTCTTCCGCCGTGCCGCTGGTGATTTTTTCTTCAGGATAAGAAAGGTTTTCACCCACATAAACCTGCACCTGGCTCATGCCGTGGTCGCATAGCTGCGCACACAGCTTTTGGGGAGAATTTTCTCCACCGGTTAACGAAAAAACTTTTTTATTTTGCGCTACAGCTGCCACAAGGTTCTGCTCACGTCCGTGCATACTGACGATTTTTGCATCATCCCATGATAGCTCCAGCTTAGAAGCAAAGTATACCAGGCTGCTGATGCCTGCATAACGCACACATTCGCAGTTTGGCAGCTTGCCGCTGATGGTTTTGGCAAGGCTGAAAAAGCCTACATCGCCGGAAACCAGCACCGCCAGCACATCCTTTGCAGGATCTGCCTTAGCTGCAATCTCAGCAATAGCTGAGGTTTTAATGGTATCATAGACTGTTTTGCTGCTATCTGCAAAAGCAGAAAGCATACGTTTATCGCCAATTAAAATATTGCTCTCGGCGATAGCCTGACGCGCCGCGCCAGTCAAAAGTTCGGGATTACCAGGACCAATGCCAACTATGTTGACTTTCAACATAAAATCCCTCCTTAATTTATATTCACAGCAAAATGCTGCTGCAAATAGCTCACTATTTCGCTATAGCCTGCGCCAGTTTCTTCGCTTGCGCGACCAATAACGATAAGTTTTGCTCCGGCGGTCTCAGCCGCCTCCACCTTCTCTTCAAAGCCGCCTGCCGTGCCGGAATCCTTCGTCACCATGAACTTGCTGCCAAATTTTTTTAGCATAGCAATGTTCAGTTCTTTACTGAAAGGTCCTTGCATACAGATAATATGTGCGGGTTTATAGCCTAACGAGAGCGCACTCTCAAGGCTCGCCTGCATTGGCAGGATACGCAGGGCAATGCGCTCCGCATAATCATGTACAGCAGTGAAATCAGGTAAATTTTTGCTGCCCGTAGTCAGGAAAATATTCCCTTCCAAGTGGTTTAAAAGCTCTACCGCTTCGCCAAAATCATGGACTGTAATATAATTCCCCGCCTCGCCTACCGGGCGCACCAAACGCAAGTACTTAACCTGCTCTTTAGTGCAGGCTTCCTGCACCGTTGCCGTTACAACTGTCGCATAGGGATGCGTAGCATCAATAACGCACGCAGGTTTTTTTTCTGCCAAGAAGGCGCACATCGCGTCTAAATCCATACGCTCCGCCATTACAGTAACGTTTGGCTGCGGCTCAATCAGCTCCGCGCCATATTCCGTCGCTACGGAAACATATAAATCAACAGGCAGCTTAGCCATTTCTTTAATCAGCCTGCGTCCCTCACTTGTGCCGCCAATCAGCCAGATTACCGGTTTCATGCCAATTTGTAACCACGAGGAGTTACCATGCGACCGTTAATAACCTCGGTCTGAGTGTTGCCGATGATAACGGTAGAGAACATATCTACCTGTTTATCACGCAGCTCTGCCAGCGTAGTTAGTTCAAAATCCTGACCTTCGCGGCCGATGTTGCGCACAATACCGGCAGGAATAGTACCAGGTTGGTTTTTCAGCATGATATCACAAGCTTTTTGCAGATAGTCATGGCGTTTGTGGCTGGAAGGGTTATACAGGCAGATGCAAAAATCTGCTTTAGAAGCGCAGTCTAAGCGTTTTTCAATTTTTTCCCACGGAGTAAGCAAATCGCTCAGGGAAATAAGGCAAAAATCGCTGATCAGCGGTGCCCCCAGCACAGCTGCACCAGAGCAGGCAGCGGTGATACCGGGAACAACTTCAATTTCAATTTCCGGATGATCTTTAGCAACCTGGCACATAATGCCGGCCATGCCATAAACACCAGCGTCACCACTGGAAATCATCGCTACAGTTTTGCCCTTCAAAGCTTCTTCTAAAGCCAGCTTGCAGCGATCAACCTCTTTACGCATACCGTTAGAGAGAAATTCTTTATCTTTGAAATCATCTTTAATCAGGTTTACGTAAACATTGTAACCGGCGATAACATCGCAGGCTTTCAAAGCATCATAGGCTCTTTTGGTCATTTGCTCAACGCCGCCAGGGCCAAGGCCGATAACATAAAGTTTAGACATATCATTTTCTCCTTAATTTATTTTCAATCCCGTTTTAGTAAAATCCAAAACAAGATTTTCCGCTGCTACCGCAAGGGTAACGCCGTTTAAACTCGTTTTACGCAGCAGCAGCCTGCCGTTTTTACTATCCAAAACAGCACTGCGTTCGCACACATTGCTCACACCAACCACGCTCTTCACAAAGGCAGAAGGTGTAAAGTCGCCTGCAACGCTGTTTAGCTCGTCTGCCGTATAAAAATTAGCAGCCAGCTTATATTTTTGAGCAAAGGCAAGTAATCCCTGCTCATCTTTTTTCAAATCAACACTGGCCAAAGCTACTACGCTGCGCAGATCAATGTGCAGCTTTTCCAGCTCAGGCAGCACTAAGGCTTCAATATTTTCCAGTGGCGTATTGCGACGGCAGCCAATGCCCAGATGTACAATTTTCGGCAGCAGGCGCACTGTTGTTTTAAAAGGCGTCCGCGTGCTATCGAGCGTCACCGCCATACCGATAGGCAGCGTGCTCTCGCACTTCACCTGCGCAGGCAGCGCACTGCTGACCGTAAAACCTTCATCGTAATAAAGGCCTACATTCTCTTTAGCTACCAGCGCAGCGGCAAAATCCTTCGCCGCCAAAAGCGAAGAAATAACCATCTTATTGCGTGCTGCCCACTCGTCTACAGCAAAAAGGCCATTTACATCCGTCGCCGTAGTTACGCAGGCTGTTGCGTTCAAGCTAGCCGCAAGGTAACGCGCCAGCTCGTTCGCCCCGCCAATGTGACCTGCCAAAAGCGGCATAACAAAATTAGCACGCTCATCAATGCTGATAACAGCAGGATCAGTCAGTTTGCTTTTGATATGCGGTGCAATAGCACGCACGGCAATACCTGCTGCGCCAACGAAAACAAGTGCTTCGCAGCTAACGAAAGCAGCGGCGCAGGCAGCCTTATAATCAGGCAGCATGGGCGCAAGGCCTGTTTCCGGCGCATATTTGGCAACAGTCATAGCCTCAGCTTCATAGCCTACACGGCGCAGCGCATCCGCAACGCGTTTAGAAAGCTCTGCCCCGCGCGCAGAAAAGGAAAATACTGCGGCGCGCATTTATTATTTCACCTCAGGCTTAACATCCAGCTTGCTGGGATCAGCAGCGCGGAAGCCATGAGCAAAAGTCGGGTTGTACAGCTCGCTGCGGTCATATTCGTTGCCCAGGAAGCCGCCAACAGTAATCAGCGCCGTTTTGTTGATGCCATATTTAGCAGCGTTTTCTGCTAAAGTGCCAACAGTGCAGCGGATAACTTTTTCATCAGGCCAGCTTGCTTTATAAACAATAGCAGCAGGAGTATCATTGGTGTAACCGCCTTTAACCAGCTCTACCTGCAATTTTTCCAGCATACCGCTGGAAAGGAAGATAACCATAGTTGCTTTATGCGCAGCATAATCAGCAATTTTTTGATGGTTCGGTACGGGAGTACGGCCTTCCATACGGGTAATAATTACAGATTGGCTGACATTCGGCAGAGTGTATTCTGCTTTCAGGCAGGCAGCAGCAGCACAGAAAGAGCTTACGCCGGGAACAACTTCGTAATCTAAGTTGTAGCTGCGCAAAAGGTCAATCTGCTCACGATGCGCACCGTAAACGCTCGGATCGCCGGTGTGCAGACGTACAACCAGTTTTCCTTCCTGAGCGGCGGGAACCATAGCAGCGATAACTTCTTCCAAAGTCATTTCTGCACTGTTCATGATTACACATTCCGGTTTGCAGTAATCCAGCAATGCGGGATTAACCAGAGAGCCTGCATAAATGACTAAATCAGCCTTTTCCAATAAGTTTTTGCCTTTCACAGTAATTAAATCAGCAGCACCAGGGCCAGCACCAATAAAATAGATCATTATTTGTCAAACTCCTTTTCTTTAACCAGAATTACAGAGAAATAGCTGCTCTTAGGATCAACCTTCTCCAGATCATGATACACTTTTTCGCCAGGCAGACCGCAACGCTCTACCATACCAGAATATTTAATCAGGTCGCGTTTACGCAGATCATCCACAACGCGGCCAATTTCACTGGCAGATTTCATCAAAACCTTGTTACCGGGGCCATCAAGGAACTTTGCAGATTCCTTATAGCTGCCGGGCAGGACAATCAAAGGTTCCGCCCTCTCGCACAGGGAAGTGTTCAATTTTGCAGCCACAGCGCAGATAGAGGTTACACCGGCAACCAGCTCAGCATCATAACCGTCTTGCAATACCAGTTTATGCACATAAATGCAGGTTGCATAAACGGTAGGGCAGCCTAAGGTAATGAAAACAACATTTTTGCCTTCATCCAGCAGCTTTTCAATCGCATCAGCACCTTCGCGATGCGCTTTATCCATAGCAGCCATATCCTTCGTCATCGGCATATAAACAATAAGTTGTGCCTTCTCATCGAGGTTGACTACCTGATTAACAATATTTTTTGCAGTAAGTACACCGTTATCGCCTTGCGGCAGTGCAACAACATCGCACTCCTTCAGCAAACGGACAGCCTTCAATGTCATCAGCTCAGGGTCGCCAGGACCAATACCAACACTATAAAGTTTGCCTCTCATACTCTCATACTCCTTTTTTATGTAGTTGGATTAATTCATCTGCATACTTGGTCTTGCCCAAAATACCATAGACATTGGAAAACATCAAAGCAGCAGTTTTTATTTTACCATGCACCCTATGCTGCATGTAAAAATCAATTTTCTCTGTAATCTTTGCCATTACAGGTTCAAAAATTCCTTCTCGTTTAAGAATTTTCGTCACTTCATCAGTTGTCAGGCAGGCGAAAATCTCCTTACCCACTTCTACCGAAGCACCGTTAAACATAGCCTCCAGCGCAAACAGCTCCGTGCGGCAATCCGCATATTTGGAGTGCGTATTCATCACGCCTTGCGCCACCTTCACCAGCTTGCCGGAGTGACCGATTAAAAGCAGGCTTTCAAAGCCGCAATACACAGCGTAATCTAAAAGCTCGCCTACAAAATTACTGCACGTAACGTGCCCATCTAAATCAAGCTGCATCTCATCGCGCGTAAAATCTTCGCCATAATTGCCAAAGAACACTAAAAGATGCTTGTTGCCTCTCGCCTTCTGCGCACGGATTTCCACATACATCGTTTCAATCAGAGCACGTTCGCTCATAGGCTCTACAATACCGCTCGTACCAAGTACAGAAAGACCGCCGATAATACCTAAGCGCGGATTAAAGGTTTTCTTAGCAATCTCCACACCCTCCGGAATAGAAATTGTCACCTTCAGGCCGCCGCTATAACCGGCATCGTTCATCGCCTTACCCACTTCCGTGGTAATCATCTTTCTCGGCGTGGGGTTAATAGCAGGCCCGCCCACAGCGCACGCCAGGCCAGGCTTCGTCACACGGCCAACGCCAATGCCGCCATCAATTTCAATGCCGCTGCTAAGAGTTTTTTCCACTTTGGCGTAAACCAGCACGCCATTTGTATCATCAGGATCATCGCCGCTGTCCTTACGGATAGCGCAGCTCACATAATCCGGCGTAATTTCCACTTCTAACGGCTCCAAATCCAGCACAATGCCTTTAGGTGTATCAATACGCACAGTGTCAATGCGCTCGCCTGTAAGCAGCATTGTCGCCGCAGCCTTGGACGCAGCAGTAGCACAGCTGCCAGTAGTATAACCACAACGCAGTTCTTTTCCCTGCGAAAACTGATATTCTTCCACAGTGCAGCTCCTTCTCTTGTAAATTTCTCATATTCTACCATATGAGATGGTTTATCAATAATAAAAAAAGACTTCTGCCGAATCCGACAGAAGTCATAAAGACAGAATTAACTAAGGCACAGCTATTCCATGCAATTAGAAAACCCAACTGCCTCCATCACCCGTGGATTCAGAAACAAGTATGGGCTGACTGCTGACTTAGACCGAAGCCTGCACAGCGGCGGGACCGTTAGGAGTTAACCATCTGACCATTTAAGTAAAAACACCCATACCAATAGCTTTACTTATTATAGCATAAAAAAAAGTAAATTCCAATAGTAAGCAAAACAAAAAAAGCTGGCACAGGAAAATATTCCTGCACCAGCTTGCAGCTTGCGTTAAATT